>MZXQ01000150.1 GCA_002926195.1 Candidatus Methanomarinus sp. HR1
CAAGCTGTGTCGGACTGCCACTGGCACATGCCTTCTCAAAGCATCTAAACGTCATAGGTTATGATGTGAATAAGAACTAAATAAAGAAACATGAAACATGAAAAATTACCAAATAATCGTCACTGGTGGATTGGGTTTTATAGGATCCAATCTTGTTGAAAAGTTAATAAAGCATAATGAAGTTACAATTATCGATGATCAGTCAACAGGAAAAATAGAAAATATCCAGGAAATAGATCAAGATAATCTCACTATAATCAAAGGCAGTATAACCGACCTTAACCTCACAAAGATTTTCAAGGATCATGATTATGTATTACACCAGGCAGCTCTACCAAGTGTTCCCAGAAGTATAAGCGATCCGAAAAGCTCGAACGAAGCCAATATCACAGGTACATTAAATGTATTGATAGCTGCTAAAGATTCGGGTATTAAAAAAGTGGTATGTGCATCATCCTCATCAGTCTATGGGGATACACCCACGTTACCTAAATCAGAAAATATGCCCGTGAATCCTCTGTCGCCATATGCAATTACAAAAATGACAGCAGAGTTTTATTGCAATGTTTTCCAGGAGATTTATGGTCTTCAGACAGTCTCGTTGCGATATTTTAATGTTTTTGGTCCAAAACAGGACCCAAATTCACAATATGCTGCTGTTATTCCGAATTTCATCAGTGCTATTAAGAATAACAAACCGCCTGTGATTTACGGAGATGGAGAGCAGAGCAGGGATTTTTCTTATGTAAAACATATCGTAGATGCAAATATGCTTGCATGCGAATCCGATAAGACAGGTGTATATAATATAGCATGCGGCAGACGGATAACTGTTAATCAACTGGTAGAGATGATCAATGAGATTATGGGTAAAAATATTGAACCTGTATATTCCGAATCCAGACCCGGTGATATCAAACATTCACTGGCTGATATTTCTAAAGCAAAAGCGTTCGGTTATGAGCCAAAAAGTGATTTTATAAAGGAATTAAAAGAAACAATAAAGTGGTTTAACAATGGAGATATTTGAAAGATTGGAAGATAGATCTGCCGTTGTATGTGTGGTGGGTGTTGGTTATGTTGGCCTCCCGTTGGCTGAAGCTTTCTCAAAGCATTTAAAAGTTATAGGTTATGATATGAATGGGAGTAAAATTGAGGAATTGAACAACAAGAATAACAATAGTAACCTGATATTCACTTCAGATCCGGCCAAAATCAACAAAGCTGATTTTGTATTAATTGCTGTACCTACACCGATCACGGAATCCAAAGAACCGGACCTGTTTTGTGTGAGATCCTCTATGGATACTGTTGGCCGGAATCTTAAAAAAGGAGCTATAGTGGTGCTGGAGTCCACTGTATATCCGGGAGTCACCGAAGAGATCGCTATGTCAGTACTTGATAAAAGTTCTGGTATGAAATGCGGAGTTGACTTTAAGGTTGGGTATTCTCCAGAGCGGATAAATCCAGGGGATGAAGTTCATGGGATCAGTAATATCACGAAGATAGTATCAGGGATGGATGAAGAGACAACAGAGGTACTGGTAAAGCTTTATAATTTGATAACTACTGTCTTTAAAGCAAAAGATATACGAACTGCTGAAGCAGCCAAGGTCATAGAGAACATCCAGAGGGACCTGAATATTGCATTGATAAATGAGCTGGCCCTGATCTTCGAAAGAATGAATATTGATATCATGGATGTTATCGAGGCAGCGGCCACCAAGTGGAATTTTAATGTTTACTATCCGGGTGCGGGTGTGGGTGGACATTGTTTGCCTGTTGACCCCTATTATCTGGTGAAGAAGGCTGAGGATCTGGGGTATCATTCGAAGGTTATTACAGCGGGCAGGGCGGTTAATGATTATATGCCGATGCATGTGTTTAAGCTGTTAGTGGATGCGCTGAATGAGTGCGAGAGGGCTGTGAAGGGTTCTAAGGTTGTTGTGCTTGGGTTTTCGTATAAGGAGAATGTGGGGGATGCAAGGGAGAGTCCGGTTGAGGTTTTTGTAGAGGAATTGAGGAAAAAGGGGGCTCGTGTGTGTATAATTGATCCTTATTTAAAGGATG
>MZXQ01000149.1 GCA_002926195.1 Candidatus Methanomarinus sp. HR1
TATTAAAACGAAGGTTAAAAATGTTCTTTCCCAGGATTCTCAATTATGTTAAGCTTATTGTACTTGTTACTATCTCAAGTCTTCTTATTCCTTTTATTGGTGATAAAAAAGATCAAATAATAAAATTTCATAGAAAAGCGAGAATAAATAGTTTTATTAGTGTACTGTTCCTTATTTGTCTTTCAGCTTTTATACTTTTAAGTATTTTTCTCGATATGTTATCAAGTATACAAACATATATACTGATGTTTTTTATGGTAGTTTTTGGAATTTTTATTTTCCTATTCAATAAAGATAAACTGGAAGATATTGATAAAATAACAGAGCAGGAGAAGGTTGAAGAGAAAAGACGTGAGATGGAGTTCAGTGTAAAGTATCAACTCATCAATAAGATCTGGGTGGTCAAGTGGATAGTTAAGTGGATGTATAAAGAGGGGTGGTTCTATAGCTTGGCATTATTGTTAATTATGCTAGTTGGATTTGGATTGAGGATTTGGGATTTGGGTTTTTTAAGCCCTCATCAAGATGAATATTTACATTTGGTCGGTTCAAAACGATTTATGATAGAAGATATGTTTAATTATGAAAGGGCCGCTTTTTTAACATATATAATTGGGATTTTTTTTAAAATAAATGATGGGACATCGCTTTTTCTTGCACGTTTTCCTTCTGTTATATTTGGTACCGCATCAATAGTGGCAATATATTTTTTAGCCAGACATATCAATAAAAATGTGGGGGTAATTTCAGCTTATTTAATTGCATTTTCACCACTTTGTGTGGGTATGTCGCGATTCATAAGGGAATATCAGGCATACTTTTTATTTTTTATATTGTTTTTATTATATTTAATTCATTTTTTAGAAGTAAATGGTCCGGCAAACTTTAAAAAATTAAATGAAAATAGAATAAAAATATTCTTCAATTTATTTATACTAATTACTCCGGCAATATATTATATGTTTATAGAAAATGTTCATATGATTATTATAATATATATGGCAGCAGGTATTTTTTCAGGAGTTTTTATAGCACATAAATTTATAAAATCAGAAAATAAAAGAAAATTTATATATAATAGAAAAACTTATCTAATTGTAGCAATTATACTGATTCTCATTCCGGTATTTCTTCATAATTTTGATTGGATAATAAATACCAGCGAAATTAATAAACAATTTAGATATGTAAAATTGTTTTTCTTCCCGGGATTTTTTTCATATGATGATGTTACTTTAGAATGGTTTTCAGGTTCTAACTTTTCTATATTATTCACCATGTCATTTTTTATATTACCTTTATTCTTCTTTAATAAAAATAGATATTTTGTCAGTTATTTATTAATATTTTCAATAATACTCATTACATTTATTTTTTTTGTTGATCGCTACTTTGCAGTAAGATATGTTTATTATGCATGTCCCTTTTTTATCATTGTTTTTTCATGTGCTGCTTATGTTTTATTATATGTTAATAAAATATTTAATAATAAATCCTACATTTACTTATTTTTAATCTCTATACTACTTCTATCATTTTTTAGCCCCTTCACAGTTATAAATGGGTTAGTATCCGAAGAACAAGGAAAACGAGACCCAAAAACTGGATTGGTTCATAGAAATAATTTTGAATTAAGTGAGTATCTGGAGAAACATAATTTCAGTGAAACAGAAGCTCTGATCTCCGCAAATAGTTACATATTCACATACTATTATGATTATGATTTCGTAGAAAATGATAGTGAATGGCCGTTNNAAGCGTTTTATTTACAAAAGTGAAAAAATGAATAATGATTATGGAACTTTATACCATTATTTTCATAAAGCTGCTGATTCACAGGATCCGTCAGTCGTGTATAAAACAAATTGTAGAGATTGTGTTTACGAGTTAGATGAAAATGAGCGAATTAATATGATCATACAGAAATATGAAACAG
>MZXQ01000011.1 GCA_002926195.1 Candidatus Methanomarinus sp. HR1
CGATTTGACAGATCTTCTTTCCGATTTCATGTCCCAGAGAATTAATTATTCAAGATTTACGAAAGTTCTTAATGTAAAAGTAGATACTATAAAAAAATACATCTCTTATCTTGAAGAATGCTTTATAATTTATACTGCATATATGTACTCAAAAAAACAGGTAATATCAACACGGAAAGAAAAGAAGTTGTTTTTTGTCGATTGCGGTCTTCGTAACTCTTTGCTTTTAAAAGAAATCGATGAACTTGAAAAAACAAAAATTGTGGAAAACCTTGTATTTTCTCATGTCCTCTCCTTGAAAAAGAGAGATTTATTTCCAAAAATTTTCTACTGGATGGATAAGGCTAGAAATGAAGTGGATATTGTGTTTACTCTGAATGGTAAAATAATTCCAATCGAAGTTAAATACGCAAATGATATTATAAAAAAAGATTTAAAAGGACTGATAAAATTCTGTGAAACATTTAAGACGCAAGGTATAGTTATAACAAAAGACCTGCTGAAAAAAGAAGAGAATATAATCTATATTCCAGCATGGCTTTTTTTATTAACGGTTCCGAAAAAAAAGTATGCCAGGCATCCGTGATTGCAGGATGAAATCTTCCTTTTTGCATTTCTACAGGTTTTGCTTATATTGAATGTATAGAGAATAGTTGAAAAGTAGACTATATTCGGTTTTGAAGTGGATACGTAATTAGTTTAATTTTACTCTTTTGCCTGTTACCATATATACTATACTCTCGCACATATTACTAACATGATCCCCCATACGCTCAAGATTCCGTGCTATTAGTGTTAACTGTGATGCGTTTCTAATATTATGGGGATTCTCGATCATTAAAGTCATTATCTCCCGCCAGACCTGATTGTATAAAGCATCGACCTCATTATCAAAAATTGCAATATCATAAGCAAGATCAGAGTCAGATTCACAAAAGGCACGCTGGGCACCATCTATCATCTTGCATACAACAGTAGCCATTCTGGGAATATCAACCAGGGGTTTGATATGGATCTCATTATCAATTGCAACTGTTACTTTTGCAATGGCAACCGCAAGATCGCCTGTTCGTTCCAGATCAATGTTGATCTTGATAATAGCTACTATCAATCTAAGATCACGGGCCAAAGGCTGTTGAAGAGCAAGAAGTCGCATACAATCAATTTCAATCTGTGTAGAAATTTCATCAATTTTAATATCATCTTTTATCACATCCACTGCCTGCTCTACATTATGATCTTGCAGTGATATGATAGATTCTTTAATTGCATTTTTTACTAATTCGCTAAGACTTGAAATCTTTTCCTGTAATTGTATAAGTTGATTATGGTATTTATCCCTGACCATTATATCCCTCTTTGTCTTATTTCGCATTAACCAAAACGTCCGGTAATATAATCCTCTGTACTCTTCTGTTTTGGTTTTTCAAAGATGATTTTAGTCTTTCCGAACTCGATCATTTCACCAAGTAGAAAGAATGCCGTATAATCAGATGCTCTGGCAGCCTGCTGCATATTATGGGTTACTATTATAATAGTATAATCTTTCTTTAACTTTCCTATCAAATCTTCTATTCTGGTAGTGGATATCGGGTCAAGAGCACTACATGGTTCATCAAATAATATCACTTCCGGTTTTACTGCAAGTGTTCGTGCTATGCACAGACGCTGCTGCTGTCCACCACTTAATGAAAGTGCAGACTTATTCAATTTATCTTTCACTTCATCCCATAATGCTGCAGATCTAAGACTTTCTTCAACCAGATCATTTAATTTATTCTTATTCAGGTTATTATGAATACGTGGTCCATATGCAATATTATCATAAATAGACATCGGAAATGGATTTGGTTTCTGGAAAACCATACCTATCTTCTTTCTTAGAGTGATTACATCTATATCCTTACCGTAGATATCTGTGCTGCCGCAGAGCAACTCACCAGTAACGCGACATGTCTTGATGAGGTCATTCATCCGGTTGATACAGCGCAGGAAAGTAGATTTACCGCATCCGGACGGTCCAATTATGGCTGTAACTTTATTTTTTGGTAACTTGATCGAAATATCTTTTAAGGCCTGAACATCATCATACCATAGATTAATATCTATACTTTCGATTTCGATAGTTTCATTTTCAAGCAATTTTATCACTTCATTCTCTTGTTACACATTTTTTGGATTCCAATTGCCATTAGATTGATAATCAGTATCATTACGAGCAGTACTACAGCACTACCATATGCCATATCCTCGGATATTCCTTCAGATACAAGAATATACAGATGATATGGTAATGCACGGACAGGATCGAATATTGAATGCGGTAATAGCAGTGAAGACCCTGCAGTATACATGATCACTGCAGTTTCCCCGATCGCTTTTCCTGTTCCGAGAATTACCCCTGTTGTAATACCAGGGAGAGCTCCCGGAATGACGATCTGCACAATAGTCTGCCATTTTGTAGCTCCGAGTGCAAGACTTCCCTCTTTTAATTCCATAGATACTGTTTTTATTGCTTCCTCTGATGCCCGTACAGTCCAGGGTAATATCATGAACATAAGCGAAAGTCCTCCGGACAGGATTGAAAAACCTAATCCCAGATATACAACGAAAAATGCATACCCGAATAATCCTATCACAATTGATGGTATTCCTGCGAGACATTCCACACCAAAGGTAATCACCCGGGTTACGGGATTATCTGTTGCATATTCTATAAGAAAAATCGCTGCTCCTACACCAATGGGAACTGCAGTGATAAGTGCAATTGCAACAAGACAAAGCGTTCCGACAATAGCGTTGAAAATACCACCTTCTGCTCCACTCATACGTGGTGAATCCAAAAGGAATGATATATTTATCACCCCAATTCCCCTAATTATGATATAACCAATAATATAAACTAAAAAAGAAATTGTTATTACTGCTGAAGCCCATAATATCAATGTGGCTATTTTATTGATAGTATCGTGTGATAATATCCTGTGATGTCCTGCAATATTTATCATTGTATAATTTTTCCTGATCTGAGCATATGATAAGATACTCCATTTAATATTACGATCATTAGAAAAAGAATAATACCTGTTGCGAAAAGAGCTTCTTGATATTCGCCTGTTGCATAATTCATCCCTATTACGATATTAGCTGTCATTGTCATCACCGGATCAAGTATATCAATGATCGGCTCAGGCAGAACAGTGGAGTTTCCTGCAACCATGAGTACAGCCATCGTTTCACCTATGGAATTTCCCATACCAAGAATGACTGCAGCTATAATCCCCGATTTTGCTGACGGGAGGGTTACATTCCATATCGTATGCCATCTGGTAGCACCAAGAGCATAAGATGCTTCCTTATGTGCATTTGGTACTGCGGCAATGGCATCTGCCGAGATACTGATAATATGTGGCAACGCCATGATCCCGAGTATAATAGACCCTGCAAGGATACTAAAACCATATCCGCCAAAGTATTCCCTGATCAGGGGGACTAAAAGAACAAGCCCGAAGAATCCCAGGACTACCGAAGGTATGCCTACAAGCAGTTCTATGCCACGCCTTATTACCGACTGCACCCATAAAGGTGCAACCTCAACCAAAAAAACAGCACAACTAACTCCAAGTGGAAGTGCGAAGATCAATGACCCGGTCGCTATATAGATAGATCCTACGATCATAGGAAATATACCATAAGCAGGTTCACCGGCAACAGGGTCAGGATGCCAATTCATACCAAGACAGAAGTCGGAAATCCCTGTCCTTAACAGGAATGGACCACCTTCTTTGAGAAGAAATAACAGGATCATTGATACAATTACTAATGCAGTGATGGCTGATAAAAATAAAAAAGATTCTATTATCCTCTCATTGTTTTTCATATATGTATCAATCCACCAGTGTCCACCAATGATTATTGCATTTTGAGTTGGTAGAAGTCGTTAATGCTAATATATATAAGTATTCACAATAGATATATAGAGTCTATTGAATCTATATAGATTGTCAATATAATATAGTAAGATATTGAAGGAGCTCTGTATTCACTTCAAATCCAAAGGTAATTAGAACCTTTTTAAACTTGAATCGTATCCCTTTTAAATTGTATGGTAACTGTGGCACTTAGAACAAAATCCTCCCTTCGGTCGGATTTTATTGACTGAAGCTTCGAAGAAGCTGAAGACTAAAAGATTCGTAGAATCTTTGCTTGAGGCTCTCGAAAGAGCCGAAGATTAGAAGATTCGCAAATCTTCGCCCGAC
>MZXQ01000148.1:0-3403 GCA_002926195.1 Candidatus Methanomarinus sp. HR1
ATGAAAGCAATTCTGGCACTTGAAGATGGCACTGTTGTAAAAGGTATTGGTTTTGGTGCCGCCGGAACTGCTATCTGCGGAGAACTAGTTTTTACAACACAGTATACAGGATATGAAGAAGCACTCACTGATCCTTCATATACCGGCCAGATATTGATGTTTACCTATCCGTTGATCGGTAACTATGGCGTAAGCGGTGAGACCTTTCAATCAAACGGAATGAAAGCTGAAGCTTTAGTGGTAAGAGAAGCCTGCGATCATCCGTCTCATCACCGATCTGAACGTTCCATATACGAATTTGTAAGCAACGAAGACCGCCCGGGCATTGCCGGTGTGGATACCAGGATGCTAACCATCAGGACAAGAGATCTGGGTGCTATGAGAGCATGCCTTATCACAGACAGTGATGATGCAGATGAAGCGCTGCGTCTGGCACGAAAGCATCCCCGGATCTCAGAGCAGAAAAACCTGATAGATAAAGTAAGCTGTCCTGCATCATATCATATTGAACCGGCACGAAAAGGTATGCCCCATTTTGTGGTCATTGATCTCGGCATCAAGGCTAATATAATTAAAAGCCTGCAAGAACGAGGAGTCGAGATCACTGTAGTACCTGCTGGCACTCAACCACGCCAGGTTGCAGATCTTGAACCCGATGCTTTATTTGTATCAAACGGACCAGGGGACCCAGAACATGCTACTTGCGCTATTGCTGTTGTTAAGGAGATGATAGGGCAGGTTCCTATCTACGGCATCTGTTTCGGCAACCAGATCATTTCACTGGCACTGGGTGCCAGTACATATAAATTAAAATTCGGTCACAGAGGTGCCAACCAGCCTGTTAAGGATTTAAAGACAGGTACTGTGTACATCACTTCGCAGAACCACGGATTTGCCGTGGATGCCGATTCACTGGAACAGGCGCACGCCCGTATTACACATCTGAATGTCAATGATAATACTGTAGAAGGTATTGCTCATGATTATCTTGATATAATGAGCGTGCAGTTCCATCCTGAAGCCAGTCCCGGTCCCTGGGACACTGAGAAATGGTTCTTTGATACCATCACAAGAAAGGTGATGAAGTAATGCCAATAAATCCCAATATAAAGAAAGTACTGCTTATCGGTAGTGGTCCGATCATGATCGGGCAGGCAGCAGAATTTGATTTCAGTGGCAGTCAGGCATGCCGGTCCCTGCGGGAAGAAGGAGTTAGCGTGGTACTGGTCAATTCCAATCCTGCCACTATTATGACAGATCCTGAAATGGCAGATGCGGTTTATATAGAGCCTATAAAACCCGGAATCATGGAGCACATCATCGAAAAAGAGCGACCGGACGGGGTAATTGCAGGACTGGGGGGTCAAACAGGATTAAATATTGTATCTGAACTGGCAGATAGGGGAGTACTTGAGAAATACCATGTGAAACTATATGGTACTCCGCTTAGAGCTATCCGGGAGACTGAAGACAGAGACCTCTTCAAGCAGGCTATGCAGCGCATAGGCGAGCCTCTTCCACGCAGCAAGGCTGTAAACTCTATTGATGAGGCAGTAGAAATGATAGATAAACTTGGACTACCTCTCATAATCAGACCTGCCTATACCCTGGGAGGAGCCGGCGGCGGGATCGCCTATACTAAAGAGGAACTGGTATCTATTACAGAACTGGGGCTTAACCGCAGCCGGATACATCAGGTGCTTATTGAGGAGAGCGTACTGGGGTGGGGTGAGTTCGAATATGAAGTGATGCGTGATGGCAATGATACCTGTATCGTGATCTGCAATATGGAAAACATGGATCCTATGGGTATCCATACAGGTGAGAGCATTGTAGTCACACCAAGCCAGACGCTATCTGATCGTGATCACCAGATGCTGCGCAGTGCCAGTATCAACATAATAAGAAGTCTGGGTATTGAAGGTGGATGCAATATCCAGTTTGCCGTAAAAGACGGGGAGTATAAGATAGTCGAGGTCAATCCAAGGGTCAGCCGTTCATCCGCACTTGCCAGTAAAGCTACGGGATACCCTATTGCCAGAGTGACTGCCAAGATCGCTATCGGTCTGAGTCTGGATGAGATACCTAACGATGTTACCAAAAAAACTCCTGCATCATTTGAACCTACAATAGATTATACTGTGGTTAAGATACCAAGATGGCCTTTTGATAAGTTCGTCACAGCTGATAATACCCTGACCACGGCTATGAAGAGCACCGGAGAGGTCATGGCAATCGGGCGCACGATCGAAGAGGCCATGAAAAAAGCTATTCGCAGTCTTGATGTTGATATGTATTTTGGGTTTAAGGACTGGAGCAGGGATGAGATCATAGCATTATTGAAGGTACCCACCGATGAGCGTTTATTCGTTATTTATCATGCCTTTAGATCCGGTTTTTCCATAGAGGACATATCAGATCTTACATCCATTGATCCGTTCTTCCTGGAAAAAATAATACATATAATCAAAATGGAGGATACCATCAGCTTAAGCCTTTCGGATGATAACCTTCTGGCAGCCAAACGAATGGGATTCACTGATGAGGAAATCGGCAATCTGACAGGTAGAACAAGAGAAGAGATCAATGACCTCCGGCGTAGTCTGGGCATCACCACCACTTACAAGATGGTGGATACATGTGCCGCCGAGTTTGCAGCCCAAACCCCTTATTATTATTCATGTTACGAGCAAATGTGCGAGACCGATCCTACAAACCGAAAAAAAGTGTTAATCTTGGGTGCCGGTCCCATACGCATCGGTCAGGGCATAGAATTTGATTACTGTACTGTACATGCAGTATCATCACTGCGTGATATGGGTATTGAGACACATATTATTAACAATAATCCCGAAACTGTTTCCACAGATTACGATACTTCAGATAAACTGTTCTTTGAGCCTCTTACCCTGGAAGATGTTATGAATGTTATTGAGCGTGAGAAACCCTGGGGTGTGATGGTACAGTTCGGCGGTCAGACATCGGTGAACCTGGCACTGCCTTTGCAACGAGAACTTGAGCGCAGGAGTGATCTGGATACCGTAATACTGGGTACTTCACCTGAGGATATGGATATTGCAGAAGACAGGGAGCGGTTCAATAAAATGCTCAAGGAGATGAACATTCCCCAACCGGAAGCCGGATATGCTACTACCCGGAACAGGGCAAGGGATATTGCTGCCAGGATCAAGTATCCTGTACTGGTCAGACCGTCCTATGTGCTTGGCGGACGTGCTATGGAGGTAGTATATGATGAAAATGACCTGAACCGGTATATGCTCGAAGCTGTGAAAGTCTCACCACAACACCCTGTACTGATCGATAAATTCCTGGAAGGTGCAATTGAGATCGATGTGGATGCGGTATGTGACGGTAAGGATGTACTGATCGGTGCTATTATGGA
>MZXQ01000148.1:3412-4415 GCA_002926195.1 Candidatus Methanomarinus sp. HR1
GGTCAGGGACTATGTGAGACGCATTGCTCTTGCCTTAAAAGTGAAAGGCATCCTGAATATGCAGATGGCTTATAAGGACGGTGTGGTTTATGTACTGGAGGCAAACCCGAGAAGCAGCCGTACCATTCCTTTTGTATCCAAAGCTGTTGGACTGCCACTTGCCGGGATCGCAGTAAAAGCCATGATCGGGATATCATTAAAAGAACAGGATATGTTGGATGAACCGGTTCCTAAACATGTCTCGATCAAGGAAGTACTTCTGCCCTTTGATAAACTGCCTGGTGCAGATCCGATTCTGGGTCCTGAGATGCGCAGTACAGGTGAGGTCATGGGTGTGGATTATACTTTCGGGCTGGCATTCTTCAAGGCAGAACTGGCGGCAGACAACCCGCTTCCTCTTACGGGTAAGGTATTCATGTCGATCCGGGATCCGGATAAGTCTGCATTAATACAGGTAGCACAGAAAATGACAGAGGCCGGACTGGAATTGATCGGAACGCAGGGTACGGTGGAATTTTTAAGTGAGAAAGGAATCGATATCAGTTACATAAAAAAAGTGCATGAAGGTGTTCCTAATGTAGTTGATTTAATGCGAAGCAGTGATGTAGGTCTTATCATCAATACTCCAACCGGCAAAATGAGCCGTAAGGACGGACGAAGTATCAGGCGTGCTGCTGTGGATTATGGGGTGCCTTATATTACTACCATACAGGCTGCACTGGCAGCTGCTGATGCTATAGAAGCCATGAGTAGGGAGAAAGTTACTATTAAGAGTATAGGGGAGTATCATTCACATATGTGACCCCGGATTGCTTCGCAAAATCCGGGGCATCNNGGGATTAATTATGCTCGGTTTTTCAGTAGCTTTTTGCTTGAGAAAAACGTTAGGCAAGAAACGGTTTTATTAAAGTTCATATTCACCACAATCATTTTTCTATAAATAATGTTCCAAAAAGTAATAATGATGCTAAAAATGAAACACCCACGCCAATACCAACAGTTA
>MZXQ01000148.1:4475-4775 GCA_002926195.1 Candidatus Methanomarinus sp. HR1
GAATAAATTAAAGCAGTGATTCCTGACAAAATTGTTAATGATTTACTGTCCTTGAAAATAGCTAAAACACAAGTAACTATTGAAGTCAAATAAATCAAAAAAATTGCATAAACCATCATAACTAATCTGCTATCATCACCTAAAAAGGGTATAGATTGAATATTCGTTACAAAACTGAATAAACTGATACCTTTCGACATACCTAAAAAACTAATAGACACTATAGGCAAAAATAAGCCAATAACCAATAAAATAGAGCTTACAATCCGAATAATATTTTTATCTATCGCCATTTATATT
>MZXQ01000148.1:4860-5006 GCA_002926195.1 Candidatus Methanomarinus sp. HR1
GGCTAACATCTTACCATCTCTACAAAATTATTAAGGATAATAAGCCCCTTACTGCTCGACTTTTCAGGATGGAACTGGACTGCATGGATATTATCTTTCTCCACAACCGCAGCCAGATCCACACCATAATCAGTTGAGGCAGTGAT
>MZXQ01000148.1:5035-6160 GCA_002926195.1 Candidatus Methanomarinus sp. HR1
TCTGATTCCTGACGGATCCGTATCTCGTTCCACCCCATTTGTGGAATCTTAACACCCTGAGGCAGGCGGATAACATCTCCCGCAATAAGTCCGAATCCTGCGGAATCACTTTCCTCGCCATGATCAAATAGAACATGCATTCCTATGCATATACCAAGCATAGGTGTCCCGGAGTCAATCACTTCAAACAATTTGTCTCTAAACGGCGTCAGATTGGTCATACAATCACCGAATGACCCGACACCTGGTATAATAACAGCATCGGCTCCTGAAAGCTTCGCACTATCAGATATAATGACAGGGTCTCCACCGACCTTCTTTAATGCATTGTGAATGCTGTGAAGATTTCCCATTCCATAATCAATTATTGCTATCATGATTCAGTCTATATGATGTTAATTCCGTAATGCAATATTATATTTCAATAGTATATCAAGTATAACTTGACATACTATTGAAAAAGGATTCAGGCGTTCAGAATCCCTTCCACTTCATCCTTATCCAGATCCATTATATGTGGAATGCCTGAAACCTCAGCCGCATCTTTCGTAATTGCCGCGATATCATCCCGCTCAATATACTGCAATGCAAACTTTCGGTTCCCTGTCATTAATTGGCGCATACCCTGTGCAAGGCGCTGGAAGTATGTGTATACACCGATTGCTCCCGGTGGAATATCACCAAACCTGTTTCCATATATCTTCTTTAGCTCAGGTGCGGTAATAAATATTTCTTCAATACTGCTGCCAAACCTGCTGATATATACAGGTACATGTCCCTGATCGATCTTACCACCTATGGTCTTACCTACCATGGCAGCCGCTAGCGGAGATCTGGCCATACCTATTATCTTGAAATACGGAGCACCCAATGCCAGTCCCTTATATACCTGGTCTTCAAGTGTGATACCGCCTGCTATAGCAACATCAGGTATGAATTCACCACGATCATCCAGTTTCTTCAGATACCTGTATAGTAATGAATAAATCTCTACCTGGGGCACACCCCATTCGTTCATCATTCTCCAGGGACTCATTCCTGTACCACCGCCGGCACCGTCAACTGTCAACAGATCAAGTTCTGCTTTACTGGCATATTTCACAGCACGTGCAAGATCAGCAGGTC
>MZXQ01000148.1:6205-10258 GCA_002926195.1 Candidatus Methanomarinus sp. HR1
TGGGTCAGGAAGCACCACATAGCCGCGGTTTCGCAGAAGTTGTGCCTTTTCAAGTGTGTTTATCATCACTTCACCGCCTATATCCTTGGCACCCTGTCCCCATTTCAACTCAACTGTGGTAACATCGAGTTTTTCAAGTGCATATTCCTGTACACCTAACTTGGTATCCTCTACATTAGCCTGTACAATGATATCACCATATCCATCCCTTTGCCAGTCCTTATATAATTTGATCCTGTTGGACAGATCAGTAGAATGCTCTACTCTTCCGTTCTCGATCACAGACTCAGAGTCCATACCGCATACATTCTCACCAATGGTTAGAGGTACACCTGCCATAGCTGTACCGATAGCAAGGCCGTCCCAGTTGTTCTTGGCAACCGCAGTACTTCCAAGTCCGGGAATGATGAACGGCAGTCGTAGTTTGATATCTTTGTTCTTACCAATATTCACTGCCAGATCAACATTAGGAAAGATGGCTACATCACTGTCGGCTTCGATCCCGTGAGCTCCGACTGCAGTACCCATGATATTAAAATGGCTCAGGTCCAGTGGATAGTCTTTCTCAGATGCAGATGTCTGGATCCCATAAGGCCCGGGATATATAACCTCTGCACCGCGATAGGATGATTTGCCTATCTCACACATACCAATACACCCATCTACACAGGTGACACACATACCGCTTATGGGACTGACCGATCCTTCAGTCCTGTTCTTTGTTAGCGTTGCTGCTGTTGCATTTAATCTTGTTAATGACATATTATTCCTCCAATAAAACTTTTTGTATATTTTATATTAGTTATTTTAAATTCTTTATTTGTTATTCTTATTCACATCTTCAGGTCCTTTCATACATGACAGACACGGCACCATATAGCACATGGCTTCATCGTATTCTTCGACACATATCGGTTCGGTATTAATACACCCGCTGCATAGCGTTGTATCTGCCTGTGGACCCTGGCACCTTAGTTCACAGACCGGACAGATATACATACATGCACCGCACTTCCGGCATTCCTCAGAAGTCATATCAAATGGTGTAGTAATATATCTTTTAGTACCGCGGCCGGTAAAACCAATGGCTTTGGCACCCATTTGTTCCTCACACATACGCACACACAATCCGCATAATATACAGTCGTAATTGAGTGGTTTGAACCTGACCTCATTTAGCTCGAATAGTGCAGCCATATCCTGCAGTTTCTTTGAACTCGGACACCGTGCAATAAGCAACTCCAGTATCATTTTTCTTGCTTTTATCACACGTTTGGTATGAGTATGCACTTCCAGACCTTCTTTGACCGGATGTACACAGGATGCAACCAGTTTGGTCTTATCTCCGCTGCCAACTTCTACTGTACAGAGCCTGCATGCGCCGTAAGGCGATAGTCCCTCATCATAGCACAGTGTTGGTATGTCTATACCATAGAACTTTATAGCTTCAAGCAGGTTCCATGTAGGATCTGCTAGTACCTCGGCACCATTTAGCATGAAAGGGACCATTTCACCTCTTGATCTTGTTGTATTTTCTGACATGCTTATCACTCCTTCGTTACTGCATCAAATTTACATACATCATAGCAGATTTGGCATTTTATACATTTCCCTGTATCCAGTACATGAGGTTGTTTCTTCTCTCCTGTGATAGCACCTGATGGACAGTTCTTCATACATGCACCACAGCCTGTACATTTGTCGGGATCAATACCGTATGTGATAAGTTCTTTACATACTCCGGCCGGACATTTATGGTCCTTTATGTGTGCAATATATTCATTCCTGAAGTATTTTAAAGTAGACATCACAGGGTTTGCTGCTGTAGTACCAAGTGCACAAAGAGATGCATCCTTTAATAGTTCGGATAAATCCTCTATTAAGGATAACTGCTCCATTGTTCCCCTGCCTTCGGTAATATCCGTAAGTATCTCACCCATTCTAAGAAGTCCTTCCCGACATGGTACACATTTGCCACATGACTCTTCCTGCAGGAAGTTAGTGAAGTATCTGGCCACATCTACCATACAGGTATCTTCGTCCATTACTATCATACCACCAGACCCCATCATTGATCCGGCTTCAGTTAATTGTTCGTAATCAACCGGAAGATCCAGTAGAGCTTCAGGTATGCACCCGCCACTGGGACCTCCTGTCTGGACTGCCTTGAATTCTTTATCATCGGGGATACCGCCGCCAATGTCATAGATGATCTCACGCAGGGTCATACCCATGGGTACTTCCACAAGACCGGTATTATTGATCTTTCCTACAAGACTGAACACTTTTGTCCCTTTACTGGACTGTGTGCCTATACTTGAATACCAGTCCGCACCCTTGTTAATGATCAACGGGACATTAGCCCATGTCTCTACATTATTCAGATTAGATGGTCGATCCCACAATCCTTTCTCAGATGTATGGATATATTTGGCTCTGGGTTCTCCTGGCATTCCTTCCAGTGATGCCATAAGTGCTGTGGACTCACCGCATACGAAAGCACCGCCGCCTCTATTGATCGATATATCAAAATCAAATCGTGAGCCCAGTATATTTTTACCAAGCAGACCGTGTTCACGTGCCTGTTCGATAGCAATTGTCAAATTGGCAACAGCCAGTGGATATTCATTCCTGACATATATATAACCGTCACTGGAACCTATAGCAAATGCACCAATGATCATGCCTTCAATTACACTGTGTGGATCACCTTCTAAAATACTTCGGTCCATATAGGCTCCAGGATCACCTTCATCGGCATTGCAGATCACATACTTGATATCACCTGCCGCATTTCTTGTGGATTCCCATTTACGTCCGGTAGGGAACCCGCCTCCACCTCTGCCTCGGAGTCCGGATTTATTGATCTCTTCGATCACAGATTCCGGTGTCATCCCATTGACTACTTTTGCAAGAGCGCTGTATCCACCTACTCCCAGGTAGTCCATGATGTTTGTTGGATCTACTAATGTATTATTTTCCAGCACCATACGCTTCTGCTTCTGGTAGAAAGGAATGTCAGATTCATGGATCTTCTTCTCATCTGTGATAGGGTCAATATATAGTAGTCTATCCAGTATTTTTCCGTTTACTACAGTCTCATTGATGATTTCTTTTGCATCCTCCGGAGCTACTTTCTGGTAAAATATGCCCTGAGGAAATATTATTACAATAGGACCGCGTTCGCAGAAACCATGACAGCCTGTTACTCTTATGTCTATTCTATCTGATACGCCTTCTGTTTCAAGACCCTGTTTAAAAGCACTGATTACATTTTCACATCCGGATGCATGACATCCGGTACCTCCGCATATAGTGATACAGGGTTTATCAGGATCTTTATCTGCCAGTATCTGCGCCCGTAGGTCTTCAAGTTCTTTTATTGAAGTTAATTTCATATATACACCTTCTGACACTATTTCGCGCTCAGGATACTTTCAACTTTCATAGGTGTCATCTGTCCGTGGTATTCATCATTAATGACTACGACAGGACCTAAGGCACATGCCCCTACACAGTTGACAGTCTCAAGCGTATATTCCCCGTCAAGTGTTGTATCACCTGCTTTGATCTCTAGTTTACGTTCCAGTTCTTCCAGGACCTTTTTCGAGCCCCGGACATGACAGGCAGTACCCATACAGACCTGTATCTGCTGTCTGCCTTTCGGTTTTAAGCTAAATGCCTTAAAAAAGGTAGCAACTCCATAGACCTGCACTCTGGGAATATCCATCTCTTTTGATACATACTCCAGTGCATCCACTGGCAGATAACTGTATTCTGCCTGGATATCCTGTAGAATTGAGATCAGCGAACCTTTCTGTGCATCATATTGTGCTATTATCGATTCAAGTTTTGATTGATCAACATCCATCCAAATCCTCCTGTATATTGTATTTTTATTGAAATTTTTTTATCAGTATTTATTATTATTATTATTCGTTATGTATTCCAAAAGATATCATACTATCTTGTTGAATTAATACTTGAAGTTATAGGGGTATCGATAGGCCATTAGTGACTATATGATATAAAAATATTGGTATTTGTTTAGCT
>MZXQ01000147.1:0-579 GCA_002926195.1 Candidatus Methanomarinus sp. HR1
CCGGCATTGATCGGACTATCGCAGGGCAATGTAGCCCAGTTAGCAGACAACCTTATAATCGCGTTTGCTACCACAGTGCTGGGGTTGTTTGTAGGAAGTATTGGTTATGTACTGACAATGGTCAGGCGTAGATGGTACCAGTATGACCTTGAAGATATTGAATATATCCTTGAGAGCATCGAGGGAGGTAAAAAAGTATGAGCCGGAGAAAAAGCCGCAGAAAAGGAATTCTGGATATAGATCAGGAGTCTAATCCATTAAGCGGTGTTGCCAATCTATTCGATGTTGCCATGGTATTTGCGATCGCACTATTGATCGCACTGGTAATGTCATATCATATGCCTGATCTGCTTGACCCCAATTCAAGCATGACAGTGGTCCAGAATCCGGGAGAGGCGGGGATGAAGATAATTATCAAGGACGGACAGACCATCGAGGTCATGAACATGACCAAAAACATTGCAGGAGGAGCAGGAGAGGAACTTGGTACTGCATATAAACTGCCTGATGGAAAAGTGATCTATGTCCCGACAAATTCTACGGAATAAAAAATAAATATGGGTGGATAAAAATGAAAAA
>MZXQ01000147.1:658-4611 GCA_002926195.1 Candidatus Methanomarinus sp. HR1
GCAAACCCGGATATTACAGATGAAGTAAATATAACTATCTTTACCAGGAATGATACTGTACCGCAGAATCTCAATTTTTCAAACTACTCGGCAATTTTTATTGAATCGCAGAATGAAATGATGATAGCCAAATGGAATGCGAGTATAATCGCTGCCATGCAAAATTCCGGACGTTCGCATATATATGATGGCCAGCCGAATAACGGAAGCGTGGTTATCGGATACAACCTTTCTGCGTCCAACGCCAGCATATCGAATGTTGATCTGAGATCAGCCAACTACACTGACATCGAGAGATACTGGATCCAGGGCGGCGAGGAGAATATAAAAAACGTCGTGATCTCGATAATGAATAATTTCTTTGGCAAATGGGCAGAAGATGATCTTCCTGAACCAGTAGTAGTACATCCGAAGGTGAATATTACTTATATAATTAATAATGATCCCAACCGTTACCATCTTAATAAAGTTATTACCGAGCGGAGTGTGATCACAGATCGTTTTAATGTTATAGTGATGAGCGGTGCCGATTTCGCTGATCATAGTGATGTATCGGGCCAGGACGTTATAATGATGTATATGATCGGTGCAAATGAACTTCCTTACATGAAGGATGCACTTATTGCTGCAAAGAATAATGGGACCCGGATAGGGCTTTTTGGAATGAATGATGTATACGGGATTGGTACCATAGATATGGAAAATCCGCCATATAGTGCAATGAAGGATTACCACTATAACGGCGGTTATGAGAACATGGAGAACTGGATCCGCTATATAGGAGCAACGTTTGAAGATGTATATATTGAGTGTGCTCCTGCTGCATCGCCGTCAATTCCTGATCACGGTATATATCATCCGGATGCATTTCCAAGGATCTTTCAAAATATCACTGAATATCTAACATGGTATGAGGATAATGAAGATCATGGCTATGATGCAGATGCACCCACAATAGGTATCATAGGTAACAAACTTGTTAAAGAAAGTTCCGGGTATGCAATCGAAGATGAAGTGATCAGTGAACTTGAATCAAGAGGGTGCAATGTGATCTATACTACATACAATGTCTGCGATGCTGATGAAGAGATCTTTATTCAAAACAACACCGTGCTGGTTGATAGTATCATCTCTATAAAAGGATTCTATCTTAATTATTTTGATCAGGAGAAAGGAGTGGAATACCTTAAGAAGTATAATGTACCGGTCATTAAGGCTGTGACAGATTACTACAGCAGCCCTGCTGAGTTTAATAACAGTACACGTGGTCTTGATCCGATGTCTATTGCTTTCCAGGTTACACAACCCGAGATCGACGGCTGTATAGAGTACATCTGGATCGGTGGAAGGGTTATGGTGGATCCTGATACGGAGTTGTATATTTATCAACCGCATATGCCTCAGATAGAGTGGCTCTGTGATCGTACTATCGAGTGGGCGAACCTGGGCAGGACAAATAATGTTGATAAGAAGATCGCTATCATCTATTACAATCATGAGGGCGGCAAGAACAATATAGGGGCAAGTTACCTTGATATAGCCCCAAGTTTCACGTTATTACTTGAGCAGATGCAGTCAGAGGGTTATACCACAGGAAATAGCCAAATTCCCAATGGCAGTGAGTTTATTGATCTGTTCATGGAAAGCAGGAACGTTGGCTCCTGGGCTCCTGGTTCACTGCAGGATATGGTAGAATCCGGTAAAGCTACACTTATACCTGCAGACCAATACCTCTCGTGGTACAATAATCTCCCTGAAACCGTACGTTTCGATGTTGAAGCCAGGTGGGGCAAACCGCCTGGTAATATCATGGTATATGAAGGATCATTTGTGATACCGGCAGTAGAGTTTGGAAATATTATCTTTATACCTCAGCCTACCAGAGGCGGCCTGTCTGATGAATCGCTTATATTTCATGATAAGACCCTACCGCCTACACATCAATACCTGGCTGCATACTTCTGGATCAATAATATCTTTGATGCTGATGCCATGATCCACTTCGGAACACATGGTACACAGGAATGGCTACCTGGAAATGAGGTTGGACTATGGAGGTATGATTATCCATCCATCATGGTAGATGATACACCTGTCATATACCCATATATCATGGATAATGTTGGAGAGGGTACACAGGCTAAACGCAGAGGTAATGCTGTTATTATCGACCACCTTACACCACCGATAGTTGCAGCAGGACTGTATGACGAACTGCTCGAACTTGATGATAAGATAGCTGCATATGAGGATGCAATTGATCCTGCACTCAAGGCATCGTACCGAAATAGCACGATCGAGCTATATGAATCGCTTGGTCTGGAAGATGATCTCAATGTGACAGCCGAGCAGATGAGGAATATGAATCAGACTGAATTCGATGATTTCCTTGAGACAGGGGTCCATGACTATCTACATGAACTCAAGTCCACACTCATGCCTCTTGGACTTCATATATTCGGAGTGGCACCAGAGGATGAAAAACTGGTATGCATGGTCAAGTCAATGCTGCGTCAGGATTTCATTGATCATATAGTAAAGGTAATCCCGCCTGATTCCGGAGATCTCCATGATGTAAAAGATATGGCTGATAAATATGCACTGGATCTCTTAAACGATACGCTGTTAAATGGAACTGATATCACAACAGCCCAGATTGATATCCTTAATCTGAGCAATCCCGATCCAGCCATTACTGCTGATCTTAACCAGGCATTGAATTATTCTGCTTTTCTTAGCCAGACCGACCGCGAGATCGACCAGACACTACGTGCACTAAATGCAGAATATATAGAGCCAGGACCCGGTAATGACCCTATACGCAATCCTGAAGCTCTGCCGACAGGTAGGAATTTCTACAGTTTCGACCAGAGAAAAATACCTGATGCAGAGACTGAAGTAATGGGAGCGAACCTGACCGACCAGCTATTGAAGCAGTATCAAGACAGTCATGAAGGTGCTTATCCCAATAAAGTAGGATTCATATTGTGGTCTGTAGAGACCATGCGACATAGAGGCATCATGGAGGCTCAGATATATTCACTTATTGGAGTAAAGCCACTCAGGAGTTACGGCAGGATCACAGGCTTTGAGGTCATTACTCTTGAGAATATGACTCATCCCAGGATCGATGTGCTTCTTTTACCTTCAGGACTCTATCGTGATACCTTCCCGTATCAGCTTGAGTTAATGGATCAAGCCATTCGTATGGTTTCCGATCTCAATGAGAGTAATGAGACGAACTATGTCAGATACAACTCACTGAGGATATACGATGCTCTTAACGCTACAGGATATGATAATGCTACAGCATATAACCTGTCACGCTCACGTATATTTAGTGAAGCATCAGGGGCTTATGGTACTGGACTTTCAGGTGCGGTCACTGCAAGTGAATCATGGGATAATGAATCAGAACTGGCAGATCTATTCACGTCGCGTATGTCCAATATCTATGGACAGGACATCTGGGGTGATAGTTATGAGGATGTGTTCAAGCTGAACCTTGGAACTGTTGATGCTGCAGTACACAGCGATAGTTCTAATCTTTACGGACTTATTGATAACGATGATTATTACCAGTATCTCGGCGGACTTGCACTTGCTGTGAGATCATTAAAAGGTGAAACACCTGATTTGTTCGTAACAGACTTGAAGAATATGAATAACCCAATGGTAACAACACTGGAAGAGTCTTTTAGAAAAGAACTGCGTTCAAGATACTGGAACCCAAAATGGATAGAGGGAATGATGGAACACGGCTACGGCGGTGCAAGAGAGTTCATGAAGTTCGTTGAATACATGTGGGGCTGGAACGTGGTAACACCTGATATGGTCACAGACGGAGATTGGGACAGGATATTCGATGTCTATGTAAATGATAAGTATAACCTTGATCTCGATGAGTTATTTAAAAGCGAACCGTATGCATATCAGTCCATGATAGCCAGGAT
>MZXQ01000146.1:0-2101 GCA_002926195.1 Candidatus Methanomarinus sp. HR1
AAAATCATAGCTAACGCCTGGATTTTCTAATCCTCGGCTCTTTTTAGAGCCTCAGTTAAACAAGTGCGTTTATACTTTCCTATACGTCAAGAAAATCCGACCAAAGGGAGGATTTTGTTCTTGATATTAATCCAGGCTATCTGAAAAAATACATAACTACTTAAGTCAAAATACTAATTTGGTGGTTTTAAAAGGTCATCCATATCAAATATTATAAACCCCATTTCACCTAATTCCTTTTTATTATCAGTCTTTTTTACAATTAACCCGAAATATTCTACTCTTTTATCCTTATTCCATTTAACATACTCTGATTTTTCTTTTAATTTCCTAAGGATATTTAATGATTCTTTCAAGGAAACAGTTTTCCATTTGCATTCAATAAATAATATCTCGTTAGAATCATCATTTAGAGCAATTAGATCAATTTCGATACCTTTATGCCACCAGCGACCGACCCGTGTAAGATCTATCGGTCTTTTTTTCCAGAGAAATTCTGCTGATATTTTCTCAAAAACATGACCTATATAACGGTTAAATTCCACAGAAAAATTCCTGATTTTTTGATCATTATTTATCAGGCTTTTATTTGGAAAGACAAACCTGAACCAGAAGGTAAAATAATTATCAGTGATATAGTATCTGGCATTTCTTGATCGCTGGATATTATCAGTAACCGGATAATCAGCTTTTACTATATTTAATATTGAGAGATTTGATAAATATTGTGATACTATAGATGTACTTAGTCCTGTGTAATTGACAATATCTCCGAATTTTGTTTTTCCAAAAGCTATAGCTTTTAGTATAGCGAAATATTTTGCAGGTTCTCTAAACTCATATTTTAACAGTATTTCTGCTTCCTCAAGAAGCAGGCTTTGTGTAGAATAGAGTATTTCAATTTCACTGATCTTGTTAATCCTATATTGTGCTTCTTTTAGGTAATAGGGTATCCCATCAGTTATCGCATATATCTTTATCAGGTCCTCTACCCGGAAGGTAGGAAAAAACAACGGCATGTGCCTGAATTCGAATGGTTTGACATGTATTTGCCCTGTCCGTCTCCCATAGAGCGGGCTTTTACTTCCAAGTACATGTTGCTCCATCATGCTTATTGAAGAGCCACACAGGATCATTACAATATTTGAATCATTAAGATAAAGGTCCCAGACTTTTTGAAATATTGAAGGTATGGCTTTATTACTGTTTATCAGATATGGATATTCATCGATTATTATGATCAATCTTTTTTCTGTTTTTGAAACCTCTTTTAATAAATTGATCCAATCCAGGTCGGAAGATCTTATAAGATCATTATCCAATCCGTCAGCTACAAGTGTTTTAAATTCCGAAAGATTCTCAAGGTCTCCCCTTTCATCAGCAAGGAAATATATAGCATTCTTGTTCTTTGCAAATTTTTTCAGAAGTTCGCTTTTTCCAATTCTCCTTCTTCCATATATTACAATGAATTCGCTTCTATCTGATTCATGTGCAGAATTAAGATAATTAAGTTCTTTTTTCCGGTTTATGAATTGTTTAAACACGATTATGCTAATTGTGTTTAAACTATTTAGATATTTTGGTAAACAAAATTTTTTCGGAAATGCTGTCTTTACAGCAATATACTTATAGTAAACATACATATATTGACGCATGTTCATCCCTATCCAAGAAAAGCAATTTGAGTTCTGGCGATTGCGGCGCAGTGGCCTGCCTAACATTAACATTGCGCACTCCTTTAATATATCCAGACAGGCAGTATCCAGAGCGCTCATCACTATGGATAAGCGCATTGAAGAAACACTGCTGGAAATGGCGCAGGCTAACCAGATAGAAGTAGAGAACCTCAATACTGAGTACGGCATCCTATTAGGCCGCTCAGTACCCTTCAATGTCAGGGCTGTTATCTTTATTTCTGCAAAGCACGGCATGCAGGTGTGGTACGAGCATGAGGGAGATTGCAGTTCATGCACCAGATATACTCAGTGTATCGAACTGCTGTGGGACCTTGCAGATGAGATGAATATCAAACTTGAGAAGACAGATGATCCTACAAAGCTGGCAGATGAGCTGTTTAATAAGCTAAGAGGGTTGATATTAT
>MZXQ01000146.1:2113-11908 GCA_002926195.1 Candidatus Methanomarinus sp. HR1
CAATTCACAATTTCATCAGAGGTAATCAATGGAAGATGTTCTATCCATCAGGGATGTTGACAAAACCTATCAACTGGGAAAACTATCAGTTCCTGTACTTAAAAATATTAACATATCAATCAAGCATGGCGAGTTTGTAGCCATCATGGGCCCCTCTGGCAGTGGTAAGACTACACTAATGAACTTAATTGGCTGTCTTGATAGACCTAGCAGCGGTAAGATATTTATTGACAATGTGGATACATCTGATCTTAATGATATGGAACTTGCCAGGATACGCGGTAAAAAGATCGGATTTGTGTTCCAGACATTTAACCTTATTGCAAGGTTTGATTCTTTCAAAAACGTTGAACTGCCCATGATCTACCAGGATATACCCAAAGCCCAACGAAAAGCACGTGCAAAGGAACTTCTCAAACAGTTCGGACTGGGGGATCGAATGAATCACAAACCCCCCGAACTCTCAGGAGGACAGCGCCAAAGGGTTGCTATAGCCAGATCACTGGTTAACAATCCCGGGATACTGTTAGCAGATGAACCCACAGGTAATCTCGACACCAGAACAGGAGAAGAAATAATGGATATTTTCAAGACACTGAACTCAGAAGGTATGACCATTGTAATGGTTACCCACGAACATGATATAGGACAGATGTGCCATCGCATAATCAGGATAAGGGACGGAATGACAATATGAAAAAAAAAAAGATCATTGTTCATTTTTCAGTATTACTGCTAATGTTAATAGTGATACTTATGCAACTGCCCGGCTCTGTAGCTGATACTGATGTCACAATAAGACCATCCATAATGGTAGAATGTTCGGTAGACCCGGAATATCTAATGCCGGGAGATGAAGGTACTGTGACAGTTACATTAAAAAATGCAGCAAAAACTTATTCCTATTCTGTCTTTGTGGATGAAAACGAAGAAGAAGTATTTGAATTAAGCGCTCAGGTACTTGACGCATCCCTGTTAAGCACAGACAATATTCAGGTAACCAGTGATTCTTACCATGATGTGGGACTGCTCGGACCAGGAGATACTATTGACTTCACTTATTCAATAAACATAGATCAGGATGCTAAGGATGGCATACATTTTCTTAATTTTGTGTTTGTAGGTGGTGGGGATATGTATGATGTCAGGTGGAAAGTACCTGTGACCGTAGACTCATCCCAGGTTGAAATAATAAGCACAGAATCACTTGACGGCTCACATTATGTCGTACTGGACATTGCCAATACCAGACCTAATACCATCAACGCAGTGACCATTATTCCAGTGACCGAGAATGTTACCTTCGAACCGGCACAGTATTTTATCGGTACCATGGACTCTGATGAGATGTTCACTATCAGGTTCGATGTAGACACAGATGATGACATTGACCGGATAAGAATTAAAGCATCATTCAAGAATGGTAACAACTGGCATGAATCAGCTATTCAGACCTTTGGGATGAATAACTCAAAGCATGAGACTGCTATTGAGTCAGAATCAAATCCACTTATAATAATCGGGATCGTAGGCGGTATTCTTGTGGTACTGGTAGTGTTCTTTGTTATCATGCGAAGAAGAAGACGCTCAAATGAAGAATCATGAAAAAATTAGACGCACTTGAATTCGTATTCTTGAGCTTTAAAGGTGAGAAGTTCAAGACCATAATGTCAAGTCTTGGCATCATTATCGGAGTAGCGGCAGTTGTAGTGATGCTGTCAGTAGGCGAAGGGCTGATCGTAGGTATCTCAGGTGTCTTCGGTGATATGGAACTCAATATGGTGCAGGTTATGCCTGGTGGTTTTGAAGAAGCTGAATTGGGCAGGCCTATGAAGAATGCCGTGCTGGATGACAAGGATGTTTCAATCCTGGAAGGTGTAGTAGGAGTTGAACGTGTAATGCCGCGTTATTCTGCATGGGGAATTCTTATGGAATTTCGAAATGAAGAAAGGAATCTGAACATTCAAGCTATTACACCATCAAAAGAACAACAAATTGCCGATACTATAGAAACTGGCAGGTTTCTCACTGATTCTGACCGTAACTGTATAGTGCTGGGATATGATGTTGCGCTCAATATGTTTGATATGCCTATTAATCCGGGGTCTCATATAACATTATCGTACCCACTTACTAATACCAGTACGGATTTTAAAGTAGTAGGTATTCTTAACGATTCCGAACAAAGTTCGTTTTTAGGGGGCAGTACCAATTCCCAGGTGTTTATGACCCATCCTGCAATGGAGAGTTTTTTAGATATTGATGAGTATTCTTTCTCATATATCAATGTCTGGGTAGAAGATCAGGACAAGATCGATGAGACCATTGAACGTATGAAATTTGCACTTCAACGGACCCATAGAAATGAAAGGTACGAGATATTCGATCAGGGTTCTATCCTGGAATATGTAACCGAGATACTTACAAAAGTAAAATACGGTCTGGGTGGAATAGGTGCAATTGCCCTGGCCGTAGGTGGCATAGGTATTGTAAATGTAATGATGCTCACAGTCACAGAGCGCATCAAAGAGATCGGTGTTATGAAAGCAGTAGGTGCCAACAAAGGAGATATAAGGACCCTGTTCTTGATCGAATCAGGTATACTGGGGCTGGTGAGTGGTTCCATAGGGGTTATAATAGGCGCAGGGATCGCATTTTTCATCTCAGTACTTGGGGATTTTCCCAGTACAGTGACATTGCCATCAATAATCATAGGCCTTGGCTTTGGGGTCGGTACTGCTGTGGTGGCAGGTGTATATCCTGCATCCAAAGCAGCAAGAATGGACCCCGTGGAGGCTCTTCGGGCAGAATAAAACAAGTAAGGAAGAAAATAAAATGAGCATGATAAGTAATATAACCGGGATGATCGTGAGTCCCGGTCAAACGATAGAAAAGATAGCTGAGAAACCATATATTGAAGAGGCTGTCATGATAGTGGGAATCGTTGCCATACTATCAGGAATCAGTGGATATCTGGCATTAAATATTTTCAGTTTTGATTTTGGTGATATGTCTCCAGATGAAATTAAACTGGTCAATACCATTATATTCGTAAGTAGTGTTGTTGGTCCGATAATTACTATAATGGTTATGTGGATAATTGCTACAGGAGTTGTCCACCTTATCAGCGTTGCACTGGGTGGGGAGGGCAAGTTCACACAGATGCTGGTAATCTATGGTTATGCTAATATTCCCATTCTGATCGGAGTAATAATTGGTGTGATATTGATGATGTTCATTGAACCTATAACAATATCTATTTCAGCAGGTTCACCGGATGTTATGGGAGGACTTATTTCAAATCCTTATCACATGAGTTCGATCATTATCAGTTATTTAATGAAACTTTGGTCTATAGGCCTGGTATTTATGGGCGTCAAGTGTGTGCATAGTCTGACCAGTGGCAAAGCCCTAATCGTAGTGGCTATCCCATTATTATTCCTGATAGGTAGTATAGTAATAACGCTGTTCTCGGGTACTATGAGCAATATGTTTGGATAAGATAGATCATCTTACAGGTGGGAATAATATAGTCAAAATAATAATTAATGAGGAAAAATGCACGGGATGCGGTGAATGCGTACAGGTATGCAAGAGCAGAAGCCTTACTATACGTGATAATGTATGTTATCCTTCCAGACCGGATGATTGCAAGCTCTGTATGTTATGTAAGGCAGTCTGCCCCCAAAAAGCTATTGAAATAGAAGTATGAACAAAATCCTCGCTAACGTCCGGATTTCACACTAAAATAATTTCAATTTTCCCACGATCTTATCAAGCTTTTCAACAGGTCCTGGTCCGATACCAAGTACGGTTATAGTACCCGGAGGTATCTGGGTAAGCCCTGCATCAGTTACCAGGGATGTAGACAGTCCTTCCCTGCGTGCCTGTTCTTTTAATATAAAAAGATCAGTAAGAGCCGGGGTTTTTAGTACAACCTTTTTTTGTCCGTCTTTAATCCATGCAGCCCGTTCTTTCTTATCAGCAAAATCAGATGCAGTCACGGCAGCATGTGCCACCTGGACTGCCAGTTTGCCTTTGGAAAGTTTAAGGTCATTGCGGGTTACGATACATTGTTTATATTCAGTCATTGATGAGCATTCCGTTCTCATCAAATATAAGTGTATCAGTGGTCCTGTCCTGCCATTCTTTTCCGAGTTTTACAGCTTCGTCCCTATCAAAGGTTTCTACAACCACATTTTCATCTGTGATCTCTTTTACGGATGATAAAGGTATATACAAATTCTTTGCATCCTGTTTAAAGATCAAATGACCTGAATCAGTGGATATGGTTTCACCAATCCGATTATTATCAAGAAGCACGAATTTGCATAATACATCCCGGTCAGTAAAGGTATGAGTTTTTTTCCCGTCTACTGCTTCTCTACCGGACTTATCCGGTGTACTCGTAGAATCATCTGTATCATTTTTTCTAAAAAGTCTTTTTATTATTAGTGCCAGCCCCATTTAGAACTCCTACCAGTGTATTCGTGTCATATATTTCTCATTCACTCCCAGAATATCAATGGCTGACGCAATGACAGCATTGGTAAAGATATATGAATTTATCTCTGAGTAAGATGAACGTATCTCATTCATCTTTGTAGTATTGATCTTACTGGGAGTCCTGTCATGGAAAATTTCCCTGTCTTTTTCTTGTACCGGGATGTAAATAATATTATCCTCATGTTGTATCTCTTTTAAGTATGTTACCAGTTCAGAATTTTTGCTAACAGTGATTGGGAATATATCCACTCCTTTCTCCCTGGCTTTTTTCATTCCATCCAGTATTTCCCTGGTATCACCGCTGCCTGTTATGGGAATATATACATCACCTCGAACAAAGCTGGGTGTGGTTGCATCACCTTTAATATAAACATGCATACCCAGATGTGTAAGACGCATACCGAATGCCCTGGCAACAAAGCCTGAGCGTCCTACCCCATCTACAATTATATGACCTCTCCTGTTAAATAGTTTTTCTATCCAGGACCTTAAGTGGTCTTTCCCTGGGTCTTCGTTGGATTTTTTATCAGGGTCTTTGCCAATGTTTTTAAGCAATTCAGCATTTTTTATAAAATGGTTTACCTCATCGTAATAGGATTGGATATTATTATTTTCCAGTGCAGGCAGAAGACAATTTAAAAAAGTACATAATTTCAATTCAAATTCCGATCCCATTACAGCAAGGTTACTGGGCTTATCCAGTTTGGTATCTTCAAGCATGATGATAAAACCCTTGTGGGATTGTATAGTCTTATAACCCTTGGATTCAGGATTTGCAGTTATGAGTATTTCCTTAGCTCCTAATTTGTTGGCATCATTAAGATAACTAATTACACTTTCTGTGTTTCCTGAGCCTGATGCTGCAATGATCATATTCTTTCTGCCAGAATCAAAATAACGCCTGATCGGGTCGTCCAGTGTGACGGGAAAAATATGCTCAAATTTTAGCAACTGTTGAAGAAAATCATATAATGACAGGGCGCTTCTTCCCTCACCTATACCATATATTATCTTCATTTTCTCATCATCCTGAAAGATAAAACTCTTGAATTCTTCTATGATCTCTGCTATCGTATCTTCGGGAATACATGTTAGCTGCTTAATAAATTGCAGCTGGATATCGATCGACTCATAATATTTTGTTGTGAATGTCATGTTTTTTCCTTGTTTGAATTGATATTATTGTTATTGCATTATAGTTACTTATTGCTTATATATGGTTCTTTTCTCTGAACTGTCTCTTTATTACTCAATGAATAACCAGTAGACGGAATTAACCNNTATATTATTGCATTCTATGTGTTCATGAACAAAATCCTCGCTAACGCTCGGATTTTCTTGACTGAAGCTTCGAAGAAGCTGAAGATTAAAAGATTCGTAGAATCTTCGTTTGAAGCTTCGAAGAAGCTGANNCCATTATTTTTAAAACTTATAGGTGTATCTGAAGGAAAATTGAAAAGTTTTTCGGAGATACTGATGAGAGCAAAATATTTATATCACATTATTGCATCATTATAATTGGAGGCAAAAATATGAAATTTATACTATGGTTTGAGTGGAATCCAGAGAATACATCAAAAATTTTAAAAATTTGGAAAGAATTTAAATATCCCGAAGAAGTGAAATTGATAGACAGGTATCTCATGCTAGGCAGGCATATCTCAGTGGCAATATTCGATGCCCAAAGCGAGGAAGCAATTTTAAAGATAACATATCCATTTAAAGACTTAGGCATACCACATATAGTTCCTGCATTACAGTTTGAAGAAGCACTCGAAATGATGGATAAAATGTAGATATTAAAATTTTCAATTTTTAGTATTTTCATTATTTGGTTGAGGCGTATTTGCCTCACCAATCTCTTCTTTTTTATTCGAAAATAAAGCTTCAACTGTAAGACACTACCTAAATAAGGCACTGTCCCATTTTCCAGTGATTTTTTTAAAAAACTGTTGAAATACATTCCATCTTTTACTATGTTCTTATCGCATCTTCTACTGCCTTTTTATGCAACTGAGCAGAACGGTGTATTCCCCCTAAAGTCCCTCTTATAGCCCTGCATGGGTACTGCTGGATAAGTAAACCTGCCTTAGCAGGCGCCTCGTCTACCAAAACCCCCTTTAACTGCTCTGCCATCCACCAGGTAGAACCACAAGGTGCACCTCTGATCACTCTAACATCACTGATTATTCCATCGTCAGCCCGTACTTCCAGTAAAGGACTTCCCAATATCGAATTAAACTCATTGATAGTACTATCCGTATCGTCTCCTATCTCACAGCATATATCCTCTATAACCAATTTTATATGGTACTGCTCTGATATCCTCCTTAACTGACCAGGATCCCCTGCACGAGACCTGCCGCCTGGTATCAGAACAGCCTTTGACCCTGCACGTGCAGCACGCAGGACAATCTCAGGAGTTATATCAGGATGCAGGCTGTAGGTAATAATAAGATCAGAGCTCAAGACTTCTTCATTAAGGGNNGGATGTAGCAGTGAAACCAGTATATTGAGTAATAGTATCCAGTAAACGCATGCCATATTTTCCCCTGGTGACTATTCCGATTGAAAGCATAAGACTATAATATGGATTATTACAAAAGAAACCATCGATTAGAATTTATAAACATTAAAATGCAGTTAAATTATTCAACATCGAGAATAATACCTACAGTTCGGAAGTGATAACAGATTGAGGACAATTGACTGGAACAGTGAAAATAACACCATAATCATGGTAGACCAGACACTATTACCTGCAAAATATAAATTGATCGAATGCAGTAGTATAGAATGTCTTTGTGAAGCTATAAGCTCGCTTAGAGTACGCGGTGCACCAGCTATTGGTGCAGCCGGTGGTTTTGGTATTGCATTAGCAGGTGTACTTAGCCATGCCAGGTCAATGGAAGCATTGATTAATGAGTTAAAGCAAGCAGGAGATATGATCATATCAACCCGGCCTACTGCAGTAAATCTTGCATGGGCTGTGAACAGGGTGTTAAATGCTACCATGGATGCCTATAATCTCGAAAGTATACGTGATATTGTGCTTCATGAAGCCCTGGCAATTGCCGATGAAGATGCAAAGCTGAATAAGAAAATAGGCATAAATGGTGCAAAGCTATTAAAAGACGGTGATATGGTAATGACCTATTGCAATGCAGGTCGCCTGGCATGTGTTGACTGGGGTACGGCTCTGGGTGTGATACGCAGTGCTGTGGAGATGGGTAAAGAGATACAGGTAATAGCCTGTGAGACCAGACCTCTGAACCAGGGTGGCAGGATCACTACCCTGGAACTAATGGAGGACAAGATACCTGTAACTCTTATAACAGATAGTATGAGTGCTCACGTAATGCGATGCAAGAAAGTAGATTGTGTGATCGTCGGTGCTGACCGGATAACACAGGATGCAGTATTCAACAAGATCGGTACCTATACCTTGAGCATTGTAGCAAATGAACATGATATACCCTTCTATGTAGCTGCACCGGTATCTACGTTTGATTTTATCAATATGGAAAATGATATCGAGATCGAACTACGCAATCCTGATGAAATGCGGTTCATGGCAGGTACACAGATCGCTCCGCTGGATGTAAATGTATATAATCCTGCCTTTGATGCCACACCTATGGGGTATGTAAGTGCATTGATCACTGAGAACGGTATCTTCAAACCCCCGCTTCTACTGGAGGAAGTAACATTAAATCACTAATAGTTAAACATTTAAAGTATACGGGGTTTATATGGTCAAACCTTATTATCAGGAGAACTACTGTTGAGTAAAAAACCCCCTAAAAAGAAAGGATTTATAGACAGGATTAAGGAATCAGCTGCACAGCAGCAGTTGTCTGCGGATCGTTCCAAAAGTACAAAGCAGAAAAAGCCTGTTGTAGAAACACCTTCTGCTCCTCCTGTGGAAAAAACCCCGGAAGAANNCTCTTTGTGATCATTTTCTCGTATTATGCCCAGCGAGTACTATATCCAATAATACGGATAGACGTCAAGGAACTGGGTGCTAAGGATTGGTTTTATGTTGAATTCATTGCAGTCGATTTCTGGCTGGTAGTCTGGACATTGCTACTTAATTGATAAGGTTTTGAGGTGCTGATAGTTGAGGATAGCTATTGTCAACAAGGATAGGTGTCAATTTAGGAAATGCGGCCTGGAATGTATTAAATTCTGTCCCAGAGTACGTACTGGAGATGAGACAGTCGTACAGGGTGAGGATGGTAAAGCGGTAATATCGGAAGAACTCTGTGTAGGCTGTGGAATTTGTATAAAAAAATGTCCGTTTAATGCAATAATGATAATCGGGTTGCCTGAAGAACTGGAAGACCCTATCCATAGGTACGGTCCTAACGGGTTTGCCATGTATGGTCTGCCTATTCCTGTAAAAAACAAAGTCACTGGCATACTGGGTCAGAACGGGGTTGGAAAATCCACTATTGTTAAGATCTTAAGTGGTGTATTCATGCCTAACTTAGGGAAACCGGATACAAACTGGGATGATATCCTTGATATCTATGCCGGTTCAGGTATGTATGAATATATGAAACTCCTATCCGAAGGGAACATCAGTACGGCTCAGAAACCACAATATGTGGATAATATTCCTAAAATTGCAACAGGTACCGTATCAAAGTTACTGGAGAGCACCGATGAAAGAGGAGTACTGGATAAAACAGTCCATGCACTGGAGATCGATCATATTATGGATCGAGACATAAAGGACATATCAGGCGGCGAACTTCAGCGAGTGGCACTGGCTGCCTGTGTAAGCCGTGATGCTGATTTCTATTTTATTGATGAGGTCAGCCCCTATTTGGATATCTATCAGCGAATAAATGCTGCCGGTATTATCCAGACACTGGCAGTTGATCGTGCGGTAATAGTAGTAGAGCATGACCTGGCTCTTTTAGACCTGCTGGCTGATGCTGTTCATATAGTCTATGGTGTACCAGGAGGATATGGTGTTATCACTCATCCGAAAAGTGTAAGGGTAGGTATCAATGAGTATCTGAAAGGGTTTTTACCTGAAGAGAATATACGTTTAAGGACAGAACCGATCGAATTTGAGGAGCATCCGCCCAGAGAACAAAAAGATATTCCTACTTTATTGAAATTTCAGAAATTAACGAAAAAATTTGGTGAAGATGGGTTTGAATTGACTGTAGGAAGCCATATACATGGTGGTGAAATCAAACAGGGTGAGGTCATTGGTATAGTAGGGCCCAATGGTATCGGAAAATCTACATTTGTCAAGATCCTTGCAGGTGAAGA
>MZXQ01000146.1:11936-12459 GCA_002926195.1 Candidatus Methanomarinus sp. HR1
CTGCGAACTATCAATACAAAATTCGACAGCAGTTATTATCAGTCAGAGATCATCAAGCCGTTGCAGTTAAATGAATTATTGAACAGGGTGCTGCCTGAACTCTCAGGTGGTGAACTGCAGCGAGTAGCAGTAGCAGCCTGTCTGGGAAAGAGTGCTGATATGTATATTTTTGATGAACCCAGTGCTCATCTGGATGTGGAGCAAAGAGCAATGACTACGAGAGTGATCCGCCGTTTTGCTGAGAATAATAATGTTACGGCTATAGTGGTAGACCATGATATCTATATGATAGATATGCTCTCTGAGCGCCTCATTGTGTTCTCAGGTGAACCGGGACGAACAGGTGATGTTCACGGACCTTTTGATATGCGTAAGGGTATGAACCTGTTCCTCAAAAACCTTAATGTGACCTTCAGGCGGGATGATGATACTCGCAGACCAAGAGTTAATAAACCCAATTCCAGGTTGGACCGACAGCAGAAAGCTGAGGGTGAGTTTTATTATTCAGTCAGTCTGTAATAGT
>MZXQ01000146.1:12480-13276 GCA_002926195.1 Candidatus Methanomarinus sp. HR1
TTTTACCCATGATAATGAGTAGGGTCTTCCTTCTTTTTCTGTATCTTCCCTTTATAATTCACTCCGGGGAGTGGTACGGCAGGCGGTAATCCCAGTGTTTTAGAGATGGTCAGCGCAAGGGGTACCAGATTATTTACCATTGTATTGGCTACTTCATTTTGAACTGCTGGTGGTGCTGACCCCGAGGTCCACTGTTTGTGCAGTGCTTCCAGTCCGTCTTCTTGATAATAATTAGCAGATCCTTCAAACCTGATATAACCGATATTCGGGTTTAAATAGTTGATAGATAATGCAAATTCTATTGCGATCGATTGCTTCTGGCCAAAAGGAGTTTGCTGTTCTGTTAGTATGGGATTTTTAATATTAATATCAAAATTGATATTAATGCTCTTATACTTCTTTGCATCTTCTGTATTTACAAATGTTTTAGAGTCTATCTGTTTTACTTGGAAACCTATAATCACGTTATATTCACCACGTTAACTTACTTTTGTGACTTTTGAATGAATTGTTGATATATTTGAATTTGTTGTAGCAACTGTAACAACAGATTCTTTGATATTGATAATTCTTCCGGTATATAAACTGTTGTTAAATCTCCATAATACCTTTATTCGATCACCAATGGTAATTTTTTTTCCTTTTGAATCATCCATTTTATAACCTCCTTTTTTAATCTTTAATTAATAATAATACAACCATTAATATCTGATAGATTGAATGTATTTAATTATATATAAATATTTCCATATATATTTATTATCTCCAGGTATTGCTTTATATGACCTGTGCACTT
>MZXQ01000145.1 GCA_002926195.1 Candidatus Methanomarinus sp. HR1
TGAGGAGATCGAACTTTCAAGTATTGTTGATATACTAAGAAGAGGTAATATCCCTGTAACAATTGCAGGTCTGAGTAGTGGATTGATAACAGGGTCCAGGGGAATCAAGATACAGCCCGATGTACCGCTGGATAGCATTGATGAGTTATTTGATATTATAATTTTGCCAGGTGGGTCTCCTGGTTATATTAATCTCGGTAATGATAAACGGGTCCTGGATCTGGTGAATAGATACTACTCCGAAGGAAAAATAGTAGCTGCTATATGTGCTGCACCATCTGTTCTGGCAAAGGCAGGTATCCTTGAGAAAAAGAAAGCCACTATTTTTGATGGAATGGAAGACCTGTTGAAAAATGCAAAATATGTTAATCAAACGGTTGTAGAGGATCAAAATATAATTACCTCTCAGGGTCCTGGTACATCCATAGAGTTTGCATTAACTATTCTACTTAGACTTACTAATGAGAAAAAAGTAAGAGAAATAAAAGATCAACTGCTTGTCAGATGATATACTATTTATCCTTTTTTTTTCTCAGTAATTGTACTACAATTAATAGAATGAATAAATTAGCAATTACATTAAAACCTGGAATCCCCGTATCTTCTTCAGTAGTAGTATTCATAGGTTTTTCATTGATAACATCTGCTCGTTTATTGTCATCAATACCCTCATCACCGGGATCGCCAATATATTCCTGCTTTCCTGTTACTACAAAATTAGAAAAACCAGGGATTTCAGATTTGAAATATAGATATCGAGTGTCTTGACCAATCAATGAAGTTACAAGTATATTCCATTTACCATCTTCATATCGATTCATTCTAATAGAAGACTCATTAATATTGTTCCGGGTAACCCATAACTTTTCAATTTTAAAATCTACAGTAGCATTAGCAATATTCTCCGGGTTTGCCCAGCCAAGATTGCCAACCCAGATATTGAGGTTCTTGTATACCATATCCAGTGGAGCATAGTTCACTAATGAAGACGTATCATTAAGCATCTCTACTCTTGCAGGGATTATTCCTGAAGTTCTCATACCAGTGAAGTTGATTGTGCTGATTATATTACCTTCTGAAACAAAATGGTAGCATACCTGCTCATCCCTGGCAACAAATTCTCTCTGGATTTCTTTAAGCAATATATTGTGGAAATCTTCACTCGTCGATCCACCGCCACTGCTTCCACCCGTTTGTTTTTCATTATATTCCTTTTGTGGGGCTGTTTCCTGAACAGTAATATTCACCTGGTTACTGGCAGTATTACCGGAAATATCATTTGCAAATATTGTATAACTCAAC
>MZXQ01000144.1:0-1059 GCA_002926195.1 Candidatus Methanomarinus sp. HR1
CAGTTCCTTCGTTCCCGCTGGCTGGACCAGGTCCTGTGGATGGAAAAGAAGGCTGCCAGTGCACAGAAGCGCTACTATCTCCTACGGTTGACCGCCATTGTGGGTGGGGTGACCCTTCCGGCCCTGGTCAGTCTGAATATTAGCAATGAACCGGTTTCAGCATATCTTCGCTGGATGACTTTTTGCATCAGCCTGCTGGTGGCAATCAGTGTGGCTGTGGAGGGGTTCTTTAACTATGGAGAGCGCTGGCGTCATTACCGGCGCACTGTTGAGGATCTGAAGCGGGAAGGGTGGCAGTTCTTCCAGTTGAGCGGGCCGTACCGGGGTTGTCAGGATCATGCAGAAGCGTATCCTGTTTTTGCCGGTCGGACGGAGAATCTTTTTCAGCAGGAAGTTGAGATGTATGTTACTGAGGTGGTGAAAGAGAAAAAAAAGGAACCAGGACAAAAACCTTAGATTGATTGTGGGAAAGTCCGTCAGACCGGATAAAGTGTATATCATGTAATAAGCAGGGCGGCGATAGGTGACATATACGATGAAAAGGGTTGATCTGAGTTAGATAGTTGATGGTTTTTTCCATAGGTTTTTTGGCCCCCTTAGTGATATTCATTTTAATTTGATAATTCCATTTCATATAACGTTTCGCGTGTATACGACGTTTTCACCGGAAGCGATAGCGCAGGTGAAAATGTGGCGAAGCCCGGAGCGAGCCATTACTTTTCAGCAATGACCAGCATCTCAAAATCTTCTGTTTTAAGTTTATCATTTCTTGAAAAGGCTCCGAGTTTTGCTCCATAAATATCAATCTTTTTAAATTCGAGTGATTTTAATAGCCANNGTAATTTCAGAAGGCACATAATATCTTTCATTACATTCCAATTCTTTCTTATTTCCAAAATCATCTTCTACTGTTGTAATATTGAAATCTCGAAAAGTCATTAAATCAAAAGTATTCTTACTATAGGTTGCATTTCCCTCTTCTGTTGTTGATGCACCAAATTCCTCAACTGAATGAAACAATGGGAATAATCCATTAAGTGTTGTAAAAATCAGCTTGCC
>MZXQ01000144.1:1124-1313 GCA_002926195.1 Candidatus Methanomarinus sp. HR1
CTTGCATCATGTTTCTGAAAATCAATTTGCAGGTTTTGCGCTTTTGCTTTTTCTTTTGCTCGCGCCAGTTGTGATTCTGACAAATCAATTCCTGTAACCTTGTAACCCCTTTTTGCTAATTCAATCGAATGCCTACCGGTACCACATCCGATATCAATTATTTTTTGCGACTTATTAAAATCAATTTCT
>MZXQ01000144.1:1336-2277 GCA_002926195.1 Candidatus Methanomarinus sp. HR1
TTGTTTCATTTTGATTTCTCCTTATCTTGGCTCGCTCTTTCGTACAACTCGTTGATAATAGAACTGTACATAGATGTTATCTGATAATCCCAAATACATCCACAATGCCATACCTCCTGGCAACACCATCTCTGGCTTCAACTGTGATCATATTACGTAAATCAGGCGAGGTTGCAGTTTAATATTATGGGACCGTAATCATTTTATTATGCAGCAAAGGTACTATAAATAAATGCGTTTATACTTTCCTATACGTTAAAAAATTTTAAGATTGTGTCTTAAGCTGAAAGTGATGCATTAGCTGTACCGGATTTTTCATTAAGTGCCACATATTCTGCAAAAGAATTTGATTCCGGAATAGGTAATTTATCTTCAATTAATCCCTGAATGTGCATTTCAATTGCTTCATACATATTTCGTTCTGCATCTTCACGGGTAGCACCTGTAGCTATACATCCTTGCAAGTCCGGTGAATATACCGAATAATTATTATTGGCTTTTTCAATTACAATAAGGAAACGATACATTTTATTCTACCTCTTTTAATTTTGCTTGTAGTATATCAAGTATAACTTGATATACTCAAGAAAATCCGACCCGAGGGAGGATTTTGTTCTTTTAGTATACTGTTCAAAGTACCGGGGGGTAGATCATCGTTTGGATGACCAGCAATTGTTACTCTGCCCTGTTTCATATGATGCTTGTATTGCTGATGACTTCCTTTAGTTTTGACTAGATACCAGCCATCTGATTCTATCATTTTTTATTGCTTCACGTACTTTCATTATGATCTACATCTTTGCATATTTCAACATGAATTCTTATTGAATAAATATGCGAGGATATACAAATATGTTTTTGCATCTGCCAGGAACATGATCAAAAAGTCGTTAAGATAGGACTATAATTGCTCTTCATGCGTGATCGGTTAAGGAATCGAA
>MZXQ01000143.1:0-131 GCA_002926195.1 Candidatus Methanomarinus sp. HR1
AAAACCATGGTGGAAATTTTGGATGACCAGGATGAAACATGTAAGAGGCAGGGAGTTGGCAGGTTACCTGTTCTGGCTGCTATCAGGCTGGCTCTGACTTGCTTTACTTTATACTATGAAATTAAATCCTT
>MZXQ01000143.1:287-993 GCA_002926195.1 Candidatus Methanomarinus sp. HR1
TTTAGCTGGAGAAATTATTGAGCCCAGAGAAGGCGCATGTGGAATTTGTCATGCTGTTGCAGAGGAGGTATGTTGGGTATTTTTGACTATCCCCGCAAAAATATCCAATAAGTAATCTATTTTATATAGACTGACTATTCAGTAGTATGACATTTTTTTGGCTATCACAGAAAATTTCAAATGAAGTTAAGCGCCTTTTAGTGGAAAGGCTAAATGCAACTGGATATATAGGGGACATTTTATCAAATCCACAAAATTTAAAATCTACTCACAAGATTGATAAAATAGCTACAGAAGCGATTCTGGAATTGTTACAGAATTATAATGCCAACATCTTCATAGAAGGATATGGGAACAAAACGAAGGACAATGCTGATTTTTCCATCTTCATCGATCCCATTGATGGCTCATTAAATTGGGACAGAGGGATTGGTGATCCGTGCATAGTAATTGCAATTTCTCCCAAGAATAAAAACATAAGATTTAAGGATCTGGAGTTTGCTTATGTAGAAGGCCTTCGCTCTGGCGATATTTATTATACTGAAGAAAAAAAATCTTTTTTCATCAGCAAATTGACAAAGAAAAGAACTAGAATAATATGCAAAGGTGTTGCTGATGTAAAAGAAGCAACAATTTATCTAAGGCCTGGATATGGATCAGAATTGGCGAAAAACCAAATTGAACAAACTTTTCCGTTATTTTTTTT
>MZXQ01000143.1:1056-1294 GCA_002926195.1 Candidatus Methanomarinus sp. HR1
ATAATCAGATTCTCCTAAAAAAAGCTGTAAATGTTCTGAATGATTTTACAACAGCAAAAAAATACGAATATGAAAATGTAAAGATTGAGATTTGAGAAAAATACAATCTATGAGACGATAGGTCAGCTGAGATCTCTTCTTGATATCTTACTTTTCTACAATCCCCAAATCTATCCATTAAGATTCATCACAATTCACGTCCAGTATTAGGCTTTGTTAGGGGATTACATTTATATAA
>MZXQ01000142.1:0-1800 GCA_002926195.1 Candidatus Methanomarinus sp. HR1
CGGCTGGATGCGATTTTCTACCATAGGATAGGTTCATGGGCTAAAACAGTATAAATATTATCCGTTTCAAAAAGTAGAGTACTGAAACCTGTATTAATCATTGTTCATAATATCTGCCACAGAGAGCACTTAAGGACACTTTAGAGGAAAAACTCTGTGATATTAAGTGTTCTCCGGGGCTATCTTTTTTACCCTTTGGTTTGAAGTGGATATTATAACTACGAATCAATTTGCAGTCAAAACAAATTATATATGTCATTATGCTCATAGTATTATTTAGTAATTCCATTAAGGAAAACAACAATGTGAGATGAGATATATGAATGACAAAACAGCAAGAAAAATATATACAGGACTGTTAGGGTTTGTGTTATTGGTGATTATTTCCAGTACAGCCTCTGCATTTTTTCAGCAGTCTGATTCAACGGCTGCCATGACTGCCAGTGGAGAAGAATTGATAATCAATACTATCAAAGTCAGTGGCACAGGTACTGTAAGTATGGACCCTGATGAGGCGATAGTATATCTGGGAGTTGAGACAGAGGATGCTGAAGTCGTGAAAGCACAACAAAGTAATGCAGAGAAAATGGATACAATAATCAAGGCCTTGAAGGATGCAGGGATTGCAAGTGAGGATATGGTAACTTCGAATTACCATATATATCCAAAAAGAGACTATGAACACACAGATGAGAAAATAATAGGATATGTAGTCTCAAACCAGTTGGAAGTTACTGTAAAGGATATTGACACAGTAGGTAATATCATCGATATAGCTGTAAAGGCTGGAGCAAATACCGTTAATAATGTTCATTTCGGCCTGTCAGACGAGAAACAGGAAGATGCCAGAAAAAAGGCCCTTAATAATGCAGTACAAGCTGCCAGATTAGATGCTGATACNNGGCGGTAGTTATAAGACTCCATATATGACAGGAGATGAATCCTTATCAATTGAAAAAGGAATGGATACTCCCATCCTACCCAAAGACGTAAGCGTTAAGGCATATGTTAATGTAATATTCCAATTTGAATAATAAAAACAAAATCTTTGCTAACGCCCGGAGTTGAATGCCTGCAACGCCTACAAGGGCGTGCAGAAAACGCAGATTTAAGGTAGGAGTGGTAGAATACTCAGAAAAGAATATCCCCTTTGAAGAAATGGTTTGAAGATCAATCATATGACCAAGTTGTAAATAAACAGCCACACGAATGGGAGGTATCATATGAGCGAAATTTTTATTAGTTACGCAAGTGAAGATCGGCCACGAGCAAAAATAATCGCAGATGCTCTTGAATTTCAATTTCCTGACCACATCCCGTCCAGACAATGTTGAGTCTTGCAACTCCGTCCCAGTTGCCATCATCTTCGAAAAGCAGGTTCACCATGTGACGCTAACCTTCTATGGTGCCAGCACCACGTACACCATGAAGGCATACGATAATGCAGAAAATCTCCTGGAAACGGTTGAGCAGTATACGCTCCTCAGCGGTGGCACCTTTGAGGTAACATTCAGTTCTAAAAACAAAAGCATTAGCCGTGTCACTTTTGATAGAGCATCGGCGGTTACTGCAATTAAGGAGATTTACTACGATCAGTAAAAATGCTGTAAAAATGGGAGACTACAAACCGAGGAATGGTTTGATCTGATAGCATATCCGTTATTTTTTCATTGCCGGTTTTGTACCTTTGTAGGATTGTACCCAGAGATCTCAGCTGACCTATCATCTCATATATTGTATTTTTCTCAAATCTCAATCTTTACATTTTCATATTCGTATTTTTTTGCTGTTGTAAAATCA
>MZXQ01000142.1:1819-2472 GCA_002926195.1 Candidatus Methanomarinus sp. HR1
TATATATCAATAATTTCATTATCCAAAAAAGACCCATCTAAATTGGTCAGAAATCCCCCTGCAAACTTCAAAACGGGGTATGCCAATAGATTATAGAGATCTGAAGCCTTTCTTGCTTCAACCATCAAATCAGCAGCATTTCTTGCAATCTCACAAATTTCCATGCCTGTGTTATCTATTGCCCTTATGTCCTTGCANNTGGGATAAATAATCCTGTATTATTTAATGACTCATATTTGTTGAATCTCGATGAAATCAATGGTAATAGAATCAGTATGAAAAAATATATAATGAATGAGCACAAGTGAAAATAAACGGCTTTTCGTTATTGCCATCCTACTTTTGGGGTAGCTGAATAGTTACAAAAAAAGTATGTAAATCTGTGAAAATCCATGTCTTTTTTTTAAAAAAAATTGTTTAGATACGTATTTACACAGATTAAGACTGATTTACTAATGGCGATTTTAATTCTGCATTTAAATTCCAGTCAAAATTATCTAACCGGTTGATAATTGGTCTATATTTTATTGCAATACTAAAAATCCTATTTCAAGATAAGGATCGACTCCTGCGATTTCCATTCGTGTCAAGAGACCATTGGTTACTTCAAAGGTATATTTTGTTGTTATAAACTCTTCCGGCTGGTCCAGATA
>MZXQ01000142.1:2595-2936 GCA_002926195.1 Candidatus Methanomarinus sp. HR1
CTTTCCAACCGTAGTATCAAGAATAATCTGTAGTGCATCATCCTTGCACCATACAGGACAGGAGATAACTACATATTTTTCATCCTCATCCAGCGGATAATTCTCAACCAGATAATTAGCAAGCTGATAGCCTGATGTTAATCCAGGACAGAAATGGTTATGGAATTCCATACATTTTAGAAAATCATAGGGTGCATTATATCCCCATGCATTTGCTATTGTGACAATACTGAATGCATTTGAGCCAAGTGCCTCTTTTGATGCGTTCCAGTTTTCGCTTATTGTGTTATTTTCCCCATCGATATTTACCATTACCTGTTCAAATTCACTATTGTTATAAA
>MZXQ01000142.1:2990-3181 GCA_002926195.1 Candidatus Methanomarinus sp. HR1
ATCCGTTAACTTTTACATAACCGGCATCGGTCAAAACACATAATCCCGGAGATTCAGTTGTAACCTCCAATAGGTCCATTGCACTTTTTACTTCATCTGAAATATCTATCGGATTTTCTGCAGCGACTATCCCGGCAGCCCCCACACATATCAGTGCTATTACACTGAAAATATATATTTTTTCCATTAAT
>MZXQ01000141.1 GCA_002926195.1 Candidatus Methanomarinus sp. HR1
CAAAGAACGGGGGGAAAGGATATGCTATTAAGGAAGGATTTAAAAAATCTTCTAAAGATTTAATCACATTTCTTGACGCTGACCTTGATATTCCACCACAGCAGATAAAACCGCTTCTTGAGAAGATCAATGAAACAAATGCAGATGTTGTAATCCAGTCAAAAAGGCATAAGGATAGTGTCGTTAATGGATTTCCAATAAAAAGACAGTACTTAAGTAAGTCATATAATTTAATAGTTAAACAGATGTTTCATCTTCCAGTATCGGATACACAGGTCGGGATCAAACTTTTCAAGCGGAAGGTTCTGGAAATGATCATGCCAAAATTGCTTGTTAAACGATATGCTTCAGATGTTGAACAACTGCTGCTTGCATATAAATATGGCTTTAAGATAGCGGAATGTCCGGTACGGATTAATTATAATCAAGCAGGTGATTGTATGGCAATGAAGGATGTTTTTAATATCGGGTGGGATACGGCTGCGATTTATTATAGAGCACATGTTTTGAAATACTATGATAATGCAGGTAATATGCCACACATTATAGATAATAAAAGCGGAAGTATAGTTCTTGAAAATTTTTCAAAATAGATGTACAAAAATTATATATATGAGTCTATACTATATAATTTTGTATTATATTAAGAAAATCCAATTAAAGGGTGGATTTTTTTTCTTAAAATTATACGGATCTTGAAGAATAAGCAGTGGAATTATGCTTTAAGATTATAATAGTAGGGGGATTATAATATGGATATTGATGAGTGCCATCACGAGTGGGATATTTTAATAAATGAGTACATGCCTGTTGTTGAATCTATAAGAAAACATCATCCATGTAAGGAATGCGGGCTTATAAATTATAAATCACAGAGTTTTTCACTTAAGATAGGTGAATTGATTGTTCTGATTAAGGATATTTTTGAGGAGTATGGGATACGGAGGAGCAGGATAAATTTATATGTGGATCTAATTAAGCACATGAAGCATGATGGGATAAGAGATGAGGATATTATTGAGACTGTTATGTCCGAAGAAGGTAAGACACAGATTGATATTAATTATTTATTCTAGTGTTGAGTCAACCCTGT
>MZXQ01000140.1 GCA_002926195.1 Candidatus Methanomarinus sp. HR1
AGTCATGGTATTGACTCCGCTACCTTCACCAGTTCGTCCTTCTCAAGCTCACCGGACAGCGAGTAATCGATGCCATCTGCATTCCAACAGAGCGAGTTCCTGCCAAACATCGACGTAAACTTCCCGTCTGTGCCGTTGATTTCCACAATCTCCGGTTCACCCATCGCAGGTTCCAACTGACCTGAACCATCGCTGATGCATTCTCTGAGGTGCAATATCCCGGATCCATTGGTGTATTTCAGCGATAATATCTCCTGCTCGCTGCCATAGAAATCACCGAGCAACATCGCATGGTCGAACTCATATCCTTCGGGCAGGTACGCCGGGGTCTTCGGATCGAATGTGAGGTTGGCTCTTGCATCCTCAAGCGTCATCTCCTCAGGAATCATGTCATCGAACGACGTCTCTACAACCTCAGCTCCGACAGGCGCCTCGAATACGAACTCGCTATCCGGAATTCCGGTGTTAAACGTTATATCCCTGTATTCCACTTTCATGATGAGGTTGTCGTCCTTATCGAAACACCCAATCCCGAGAACCATCCAGTTTTCACGATCGACCCATACGCGCATCCTTGCGAAGATCCCAATCTCGACTCCGTCTTTTGGCGTCGCATCGAGTAGATATGTGCTCCGGGAATCGATATTCTCGATACCTTCGAGGGATATGTCGGTCTCATCCAGAAGCGCCCTGATGATTCCGATTCCGGTATAATCCATCTCATGTGGTATACCCTCCCTGTCAGGGAGTTCCATCTTCGTTACCAGATTCTTTGCAGAGTCGTACGTCCACACCGTGCTGCCATTTGTGACCTCAACCATGCCTGCAACTTCGGCTGGCTCGATGTATTCCATGCGACTCTTATCCGGCGGTTTGGTCATAATCGTCGCCCACGTAGTCGTATCCTCTCCGCCAACCGAGATTGTCGTGACTACCGTTGCTGAAAAGTCCTTGATCTCTGCCTGCTTCGCCTCCATCATGGACGCAATCTCGTCTGCGGACATCTCGGACGTCTGATCGGCACATCCTGCGAACAGGACGGCTACAAGAACCAGCAGGACTGCTGCTATCTGTTTCTTCATCTGTTTTCATACTCCTGTGTTGTGGTTGCGTTTTTGCTTCTCAAATTCCGCAATTTTCTTAGTTATGGGCGTCTCTATTTCATAAAGAGAATTTTCCAGTTCAACTTTATGTTTTTTAACGTATAAGAAAGTATAAACGTAGTTATTCTGATACACAATACTATTTAATTAGATAAAAACATTTGATAATACAGGGATTAGTTAACTCTAAGGTTTATCAATTTAAAATAGTACATAAAAAAAATCAAAAACATCTTTTTGCTTTGAGTACATGACCAGATATCAGATTGAACCAAACAGCGTAACTTGTGAATTTTCTCTTGTTATTTAGACCATTTCCAACAGGCACCGAACATTTAAAGCAATTATTAGTCGTCTCAAAGCGACACAGTTCAATTTTCTTACCTGTTTTTCCATCCTGATAATGAAAATCCACAACATTATTACCACTATGATAATCCGGTTCAAAACCTTCTTTTATCAAATAGCTGAGAACTCTTCTGAATCCATCCCGCAGCCTCCTTTCCTTTATGAAATTTATTATATCATTTTCATCGTGCAACTTGATTGGTTTTATGTGGTGCCCGTGTACATCTTTTTTTTTGAAATTTAATTCTCGATTCCCACGGATAGTAGTTTCAGTATATTCAATGAATTCCATATCGAGATCTGGAATATATGTTTCAAACACACCGAATGTAACTGGAGAGAAATTCGGTGATATTATAATAATTCTCACTTCAGGTTCACCATTTACACCGTAAACTCTTTTAAATTCTTCGATGTTATTAGATATTGCTAATTGGTATTTTAATGTCTGAAAAATCACACTACAATCAATATCGCTTGCTTTTAATTCGATAATTACAAAATTATCATTTTTATCTTTTGCAAGGATATCTAATCTCCCATACTCACCGAGATATACTTCATTCTTGCACAATTTCAATCCGGGTTCAATGCTCTCAAGAGAGTCAATGATCATTGGTTGTAATTCATTCACTTCATTCATCAATTTCACCTTAATGATATTATATAACTAATATTATATAATCGTCCTCATCATTATTATATAAATCTTTCGTTGGAATTATCAACCTACTGCTTCAGACCCCATCTCAAATGACTAAC
>MZXQ01000139.1:0-487 GCA_002926195.1 Candidatus Methanomarinus sp. HR1
GTTTAGGCAACAGGACACCACTTACAATTCTTAAGCTCATTATTTTTTCCCCTCCATTTTAGTATTGGCACTTTATTCTTAGCACCCCACCTCGGTGCTCTGATACACTTACCACAATACCCTTTTCGCAGGGCAGATCCCCATGTATCTCGGATTTTTTAAACTGTGGTTTATTCATTTGGTACACATCTTCCTATATTCAATCCTAAATCTCTTTTCTTTTAAAAAACTCACCCATTTATTGAGATAAAATGAGTTTGTTTTAATATACATATTACTCTAATACATATTAAATCTTTCTATTAATCGTCAAATTTAATGAGTTTTAAAAAAATCTATTAATATTTATGGGTGTATAATTAATTTTTTATTATGAATAATTTAAAAAAATGTAACACAACAACAGCTCCCGTAACCAACAGTTTGTTTCTATGTTTACGCGATATAGTATCATTAATCGCAGCAATTGCTGCATCTATCACGGACT
>MZXQ01000139.1:546-2404 GCA_002926195.1 Candidatus Methanomarinus sp. HR1
TGAAAATTTTGGCAAATATATCCCCAACTATATTAATTTATATTACACTTACAATTTTACTATTGTTGTTGATCTATTTTCAATTTTTTTACTCATTCGTATCAATTTCATATATTTTCACAGGATGACTTGAACCATTTACTTCATATGTAAGAATATATGATTCATTTATGACATCATATATTTCTGGCATTTGTCTCAAATAAGTTTTTTCAGTGTAGCCATCTAAAATAATAAACTCAGGTTTATTATGTTCCATTTGATATTCAATTTCATTCTTGTTCTTTTCAGAAATAGTATATAGGAACATTAACGGGTGGGTTATATTTATAAATGGTTTAGTATTTGATTCAAAAGTCCAGATCATAGCACCGGACATAACAACATCATATTCATCTGAATGTGATTCTATATAGTGCGACACCTCATCAACAGTATCAGGAGACCATACACAGTCAGATGAAACACTAAAAAAACAAATTGAAAGTAGATATAATGCAATCATTACTATGGATATCAATCCAATGTAATTGTTAATTATTTTATTTGATTTTTTCTCATTGATAATGAAATAAATAGCATAAGCAAGAGTAAGTGCCAATACTGGTAATACTTCACCAAAATATTGAATGTAAAATTTATAACCAATTGTATAGTACAAATAAAAAACAAAAATAGAAACTATCCAAATGCATAAAAAAATAAGTGATGATTTATCAGTTTCAAACATATCATTGTTTTTGTTATATATGATATTATATATTACCAATGAAATAAAAAGAAATATGCCAAAAAATATGAAAGAATTGAGTATTAATGTCCATTTCCAACTCAAAATTGTTTGATAATATGGTTGGTGTAATATATTCGAAGTTGTACTGGTTGTAGTTTCAGTTGATATTTCTGTAATTTTAATAATTGGATCTATAATTGTATCCAGCGGATTTAATGTAGAATTCCAGACCATACTGAATCCAAGAAAATTGCCAAAATATAAAAGAATAATTAGAACCACAAATGAATAACCCAACAAAACCAGACCATATGTTTTAATAATCCTATAAATATCATTTCTGTAAAAGTAGATAATTATTAGTAATGATGCTATAAGCATTATGATGGCTGATTTTCTAACATAATAAGCAAGAGCATAAAAAATCCCGGAAATGAAAACAATGGAATTATTTTCTTCTTCTGATTTAATATAACTAAAAAGGAAATACATGCCAGCACAAACAAAAAATGTTTCAATCAGTTCAGTTTTTACAACAACCGACCATATTATTGATAATGGTAGAAAAAGATATATTATACTAGCTAATAAAGCGATTCTGTTGCTGTTAAAAAGTTTTTTTCCAATTAGGAATATGAAGATACAAATCCCAATATTCGCAAATAATGGTAGTAATCTCATATAAAGGTAGTTACATCCAAATATTTTTGCCCAGGCAGCTAATATATATGCATAAACTGGCATTCTTGATTCATAATCTACAAATGGAATTTTTCCATCTAATATAAATTTTGCATCATAGAGATGAGCACCTTCATCAGGATTTATCCACCTCTCAGGTAATAAAAACAATCTAATTAGAAGACTAACGATTAAGGCAATAAAAAGGATATGATATGTTTTTGATTCAAATAATTCATTAATTTTTCCAAAAAAATTCAGGATTTTTTCTTGTGCAATGCCAAACAATAAAAAACATGATCCGAATATTATCAATGCGTAATTAAAAAAACCTGATGAAGTCTGTATACCTATTATATTATATATCAAATATAAAAATAATAGAAAAAAACCTGATATAATCAATATTCTATTGCAATTCATAATTAATGCCAATTTAATATA
>MZXQ01000139.1:2424-2945 GCA_002926195.1 Candidatus Methanomarinus sp. HR1
TATCATTCTGTACGATATTTTCAATGATTATATCTTATAAAGAAATCTCATATATAGTATTGACTACTAATATGGAAGATAAATCATAAGAAAAGGATATTTACTATCAAGGAATTAGTGATTTTAAATATTTCGCTTTTATTAAAGGTCATATAAATGGATACCAACCTTACTAAATCAGCTGCAATCGGTATAATGTGGTCTGGAATAACCCAATTTTCTCTTCAAATTTTTAGATTTGTTGTTATTATAATTCTTGCAAGGTTATTAAATCCTGAAGATTTTGGGATTGTAGGATTGGCAGCACTTTTCATTGGAATAATTAATATTATTAACGATTTGGGACTGAGTGCTGCAATAATTCAAAGAAAGGATTTAGAAAAAGCACATCTTTCAACATCATTCTGGGCAAGTGTAGGTATAGCAATATTGTTATGGTTTTTTTCCATACTGATTTCACCATTTGTAGCAGATTTTTTTCAAGAAGGTCTTGTTCGACCTGTATTGATTGTTACGTCGGC
>MZXQ01000010.1 GCA_002926195.1 Candidatus Methanomarinus sp. HR1
ATATTGACTGAAAAATTAGACATGATTAGAATATGGCAGTTTTTGACTATCCCCCCGAAAAGGTAAAGCAGGATGAAGATTGTTTCTGAACATTCTAGACTATGCCGAAGTGTGCTTGAGTGGTTTGACAATATCATTAAATCGATCTACATCCTCAACTATATCGGGGGGATAGTCAAAAACTGCCAATACAGGCTGTCCCAAAACCCCCAACCGATGTTAAATATTTATGAACAAATTAATTATTTTCAATAAGATTTCTACTAAAACTCTCTGCAAATCCACCTCAATTCTCAATCTAAGAAAAATTGTATTCACTTCGCAGAGGGCAAAATTTCTGCTGCTTAATCGAAATTGAAATCCATAATAACCTCTATCTGCGTTTATCTGCGTTCATCTGCGGTTAATATTGAAATAATTCCAGCCCATATTTCTAATTACCTTGCATCTGCTGCTTGTTAGGATCGGAAAATTTTAGGAAAATATAGGTTCAAGTGTTGGATATTAGAAATCTATGAAATGGTGGGGGTTGGATTTGGGACAGCCTGACAAGAAGTGAGGAAGATTTAAATATGTTATATTGTAATAAATAAATGGGAGTCATAAACAGGCCTTGGACTATAAGTCCGGGGTATAGTAACATGAGAGATGAAAAATTTGATTTAATTGATGAGCAAAAATCACCTTTGTTTCGGATTATGTCTATTTATGACAACGATGATCCAACGAGAAGGGAATTCGAAAATAATATCTGTGCTTTTCACATTAGTAACGGATTCGTCCTGAGCGTTGCTCATAATTTAAGAATTGAAGCACAATTAATTAAATCAATCCCAGAAGAAATATTTCAAAATCAAATTGCTCGACATTTGGATGAAAGCCAATCTCAACTATTTAATCAAAGCTATACAGTAGACAGTCAAACCAATAAAAGATATTTAAATTTAAATAATCCTACGGATTTTCAACCGTTGATCAATACTTTAAAAACAATAAATTTTGACACTAGATACATCAATTTTTATGAAAAAAATATTTGTAAACCATTTTTAATTATTCAATTTAGAGATGGTCAATTCTATAATGATGCAAGCATAACAAGCCAAATAAATTCAAATAATAAATTTCATGAACCCACGCTAAACAGGCACACATTCATTATAGAATTGGAATTAGTTGAAGCATTTTATAATGCAGACATTGCTTTGTATAAAATTATAAACACGAACACCAACGTAATTGAAAAAATACCCTATGTTGGAATTGATTTTGAAATATACGACGAATCTGATAAACCCTTTTTTTGCCTTCAAAGTGCTCCAATTGATAATCTTGGAAGATTATTAAATAAAGCGCAAATTGAGGGAATATTGGATCATTGGGATAAATTTAGAGATAGATTTGATGGAGATTATATAATGGATGGCCAGAGGTATTTGATTAAAGGATATTTTAGATTTGGATCATCTGGAGCACCATATTTGATTTACGATGACATAACTCGATCCTTTAAAGTTAATGCAATTCAAAGTGAAGCAAGTCCTACCCAATTATCTATTAATAATAACCGGAATGGTAACTTCCAATATATAAATGCCATTGCTTCACCCTTGGGCATTATAAAAGATAAAATTATGAAAATTTTTGATGATTAAATATCAAGTAATAGCGTCATGCTCCACGTTGTTTCGCCTCTTTTTGAACTTTGCAATTTATAGAACGATTATCTAAAAGGACCACAGCTGCATGAAAAAACATTAGCTACAAAAAAAATATAAAATTCCAAAATATCCATGAAGATCTTGGACATTGTGGATCTGGAGGATCTGCAGGCCTGGAAGAGCTGCAGGATATCCAGATCATTGAGATCCTTACAGCTCTTCTATCTGTGCTGCAGCTGTGCAACCTCTGAAAAACACCCAGTTTAGCTAGGTCATTAAGATCCTTTCAGATCCATATTATTATTATAAACTTAATAAAATATAATTCAATATTCTACTTGATGTCATGTATCAATATAAAAAAATTATGTGATATCTAATTTTATTACTGAAAAAAAGCGATAACAGTATAACCGCAAGCGGTAAGTCAGGAGCTTTGCGTTCCAGAGCTTGAACCCCGGTCATTTCATCGGTACTCAGCGTTTGTTCACCTTGTTTGGCGCGTTCTGGGGCGGTGATGTACAGTTCTGAGATGTCCCTGACTTTTCCACCAAAATCCTCATCGTCTGACGACGTCAACCAGTAACGGATTTGGTGCGGTTTTAAGTCTGCTTCGTCCGGCAAACGTTCCGGAACCGACTTTTCATCACCAGCAACAAGAGCCACAACAAAATGATAATACATCATATGCCCTGATGG
>MZXQ01000138.1:0-752 GCA_002926195.1 Candidatus Methanomarinus sp. HR1
AAAATAAAATTAGAAATATTAAAATACTATAATGTTAATCTATATTCTTATGTTCCGTGATGATGAAACTGGTGCTGATGCACTTCCAATGAGATTTGCTGCCGCTGCTATCCTTTTCTCTATCCTCATCGTCATCTCTGTAGTTGCACTTAGAGATTTCTCAAGAGATGCCCAGGTTGCCCGGTTCAGTGCAGATCTGGGAACTGTTGAAGCCAGGGCATCGGTCATCTACCAGCAGGGCGGAGCCAGGAATATTTCAGACCCGACAGATAATATAGGTACCAGGGAAACTATCCGTTTTGATGTTCCTGATGCGATAGAGATTGTGGTCTTTGGTTCCATGCCGCATCAGGACAAAACCACTCTTAAGACTATATCCCCCTATGAGAGTAATCTCATATATTACACAACGTATGAGGGAATTACCAATACTATAACGTCAAGTGCAAACTATGCGCATCTATCTGATCCCGATAGACCTGTTATCTTTACACCCGGCTCCTATGAATTGACCATTGAACTGGTAAAGAACACCAAGCACACATTTATTACATTATATTGAGGTAGTGCATGTCCGGATTAAACAAGTTTCGTAAGAATGAGAAAGCATGGGCAGACTATCTTATCACCAGAGCAGGAATCCTGATATTTTGCTCTATTCTACTGCTGTTGGTTTTTAAGATCCCTCCACTGTTTGCCCAGCAAAATGAGATAGGAATGCTGGATGCTCAGTTGTGTTCTCTTACTTCCTT
>MZXQ01000138.1:764-2435 GCA_002926195.1 Candidatus Methanomarinus sp. HR1
ATTACCATAGGAATTTCGAGTGGATTTGTTTGTGCTAATTCGCAAATAGATACAGGCAGGGTTACCAGAGCACAGGCATTAATAAGAGAAATATATCCTTCTAACAGCTTATGGAACAACAGCTCAGAACTGATGCTTGTTATAGCTGATATGTGTGATAACAGGACAGGTTTGAAAGAGAATCTGCTAAATGAGAGTGATATACAACGTATAGATACAGTATTGTACCAGGTTAAAGCAGAACTGGCAAATGAGTCGTACATTCCTGATACTACCCGTCCGTTAATAGCAGAGAAAGTGATGCTGGACTACCGGACGCCCGGGGGTATACAGAGGAGGGAAATTACCATTGTTTACCAGTGATGAGAAAGGTATTATTGAGCCGAATTCTGATCTTGTAGCCATGGCACTGGCAGTGATCGGTTGTATCATATTCATTGCACTTGTGTCACATGTATACGATGTATACCAGCAGAAGTCAGATATTGTACAGCATTACGATGATGCCTGCAGTCTGGCTGAGCTGCTAAAGACAGATCCGGTCTTTACTATTAATGATCGTCCTGACCTGATCGATATATCGAGACTTGAATCACTTTCATCAGAGGATATCGATAATTTAACATCCCGGTACAATAGATCCTTTGACTTTGTATTCAAGTTCGAAGCTTTGCCTTATTATAGCAAAGTGATAGGGACTGCAGAAGATGAAGGTATTTGCGCATCAGTACCTGTGACCATTAAGTTGAATGATGTCAGGGAGGTCCCGGGGATACTGACAGTTAAGATATGGGAGAAATAAATATGTCAAGGTTTATCAGTGATACTCACGGTTTTACCACATCAATAGATGTTCTGCTGTTTTTGGTGATGGTGTCATTTTGTGCTATACTGATGACTCCGGCTATGATAGGCACATCCCAGATAACNNTCATTAAACGGCAGGACCGATAATTTTTATTATGCGGTAGCAGGTACACAAATGGACATGATAGTAAACGCTACATTCGGATCAGGTACTTCGGATTCAGGTATGTACTTAAAATGCAAGAAGCTTGTAGCGGGAAGGGAATCAAACTACAAGATACTGTCTGATCTTGCAAGTGAATCTGCAGCATCCCAGTTCACGATCTTTCATGATAATGGATCTTCCAGACTGAACTTGCTTACGGATGAGTACAAGAATAATATTGATATTCAGATGCAGGACTATCTGGATACTCAGATCGGGGATAAGTACCGGTATAACCTTACTATAATATGGAGGCCTGTTAGGGGAGTACCGGTCGGTGGTGAGACGCATATAGGACCTCCGGTGCCTGATACGGCATATGTCGAGAGTAGTTGGATCACCATGCCGTACCATACTGAATTTACCCGAAATCATGTTGAGAGTCTGATACAGAAAGAACTTGATGCTATTGGTGTTGATCTTGAAAATGCTAACGAGGAGAATAAAGATGAGATAAAAGCTTCAATTAAGGGACACGTCAATAATGCTATCAATAATACAGTAGATAGTGTGGTAAGTGAAATTGTTAAAAGAACCATTAAAAAGACAATTGAAAATGCACAGAATATGGTAACTAACCAGATAGATAATGCAATGCCTGGAAAAAATTCAGGTATTAGCGATAAAATACGTGATCGGATTATAGAAGAATTGAAGAA
>MZXQ01000138.1:2489-2659 GCA_002926195.1 Candidatus Methanomarinus sp. HR1
TAGGAGATGAGGTGGATATACTGTGCACAGATATCACTGACCTGTATATTAGTGGAGCCCTGGAATTGGATGATGTAAAAACACAGGTGCTTGATTATGTGTTCTCAAAGGTCTGCTTTTGCAAGGCCAGGATGACACTTGCATTATGGAATAAGAATATTTAATGGCAG
>MZXQ01000138.1:2673-4071 GCA_002926195.1 Candidatus Methanomarinus sp. HR1
AAAAAAATTAAATATCATAAAATCACTTTAATGATATTGTGGAAAATCATAAAGAAAAGTTAACAATATCAATCGAAGAATACTGGCAAAGAGACCTGCCTAAAGTAAATGAAAGAGAGATTGAATTAAAACTTAAAAGCGATTTGATAAACGATGTTATTGGTCCGAGAAGATCAGGTAAGACATATCTGATGTTCTTTACAATAAAAAAACTTCTTGATAACGGTGTTGATAAAAAAGCTACGATATATTTGAATTTTGAGGATAGAAGGTTATTACCATCAACATCTGAATACTTAAACGACCTGGTAGAGTTTATCCATGCCCGAAGGCTTCTGGATCATGAGCCGATTTATGTTTTTCTGGATGAAGTTCAGAGAATTGATAACTGGGAACAATACTTAAGAAGCATATACGATGAATTCAAAGGTAAAATTAAGATATTTGTTTCCGGTTCCACATCAAAACTCATAAAATCCGAAATGAGCCATCTATTGACAGGAAGGCATCTCACCAGCCATGTTTTTCCACTGAGTTTTAGAGAGTTTCTGCACTTTAATAATATTGATCATGAAAAAGAATATCTGACAGAGAAAGACACAGCGATAATCAAGGAAATGCTACGTGAATATATGATGTTCGGTGGATTTCCAGAGGTCGTTCTGGCAGAATCAAGCAAAGAAGACATTGTTCAAACACTTTTCATTGATATAATCAGCAGAGATGTTATTTCAAGGATAAAAAAGAAAACTGAGATCATTGATGGTTTATCATATTTTTTATCTTCAAACATAACAAAACCCATAAGTTTTTCAAAGATGTGCAAAATGATGAACTCCAGAGGTTTCAAGATTTCTGTTCCGACACTGGAAAGATATTTTTTCATCATGAAGGAGGTATTTCTCTTTTTTGATCTAACGGTCTTTTCATACAGTGTTAAAGATCAATTGCAATACCCCAGAAAAATATATTCAATGGATTTGGGTTTTACTAATCTTTCAGGATTCAGGTTTTCTGAAGATATCGGAAGATTTATGGAAAACCTTGCTGCTGTGGAATTATTAAGGAAAAAATCATTAGACCCAATGCTGGAAATATATTACTGGAAGGATTATCAGCATAAAGAGGTGGATTTTGTTCTAAAGAAGGGTTTGGCTATAGAACAACTGATCCAGGTAACATATGCTTCAAATAGAGAAGAGATAGCTAAAAGAGAGATTAAGGCATTGATTAAAGCAGGAAAGGAATTGCAATGCAGTGAGCTTCTAATAATTACATGGGATTATGAATCAAACGATGGTGATATCAGATATTTGCCGTTGTGGAAATGGTTGTTGAAGCCAAGTTAAAAGGAATTATGGTTCAATCTTTTTTTGTGGGTTTTTCATTGGAAGAAAT
>MZXQ01000009.1:0-4662 GCA_002926195.1 Candidatus Methanomarinus sp. HR1
AATCTATCCATAGTGCTTCTTCTCAATAGAAAATATTACCTGAGCAATCCTTTTGCGAACCTTTTTATAATCGATCTCCTGCCATGCCTTAAGAAGTGGAATATACTTCACATCCTCTGTAGCCTGTATCTTATCAAGCAGCAACAAAATTATCTGCCGGTTCATATCTTTCAGGAAGTTCATATCGATTTTGGTATAAGTCTCCTTTAACACATCATCAAATCGTCTAAGCAGCTCAGTAGAATACGTATCTTTTTCAATTTCCCATCCCTCTGGTGTATCCAGCAGTGGTAAACGATAGTCGTATTTTATATCCAGATACCCATTTACTATAACCCAATCGATCCGTGCAAGAACATCTTCTAGTGAAAGATCCTGATAATATCCATAGACCGGACTCTGATCCAGCTTTAACTCAAGCAGCTTCTTCTGTCTTGAACCTTTTAATATTTTTGCAAGCAGGTTCCGGCCTCCACTCATGATCAGATCATCAGCACCTCTTAAGATTGCTGTCAGTTCCTCTATGGGAAGGGTACTTATACCCTTTGGATCGAGTGTATATGGAACCCTTTTTGCTCTTTTTGACATAACATATTATTATAGATTGTAGAGAATTTTATCTAAATGTCCTCAATATGCTGCAATATCCAGTCACCAATCACTTCTAATGCGCTCGGTGATATGGTTTCTTCGATTTGTTCATACTCAGAGGGAGATCCGGTTATTGCAGTCTGGAATAGGTGGTTCAGATCCGGTAGTTCCATAACCGTGTAGTTCTTATTGCCTCCGGTCCGTAAGGCTTCTTCGATAGCTGGCAGGTTTTGCTCGGACGGAACCTGCAAGTCCTTTTCACCGATGATTGCAAGTACCGGGCATTGTACATTTATCAAGGTTGATTTGGGGTCATAGGTTAAAAAATATCTAAACCATGGTGATAAGATTTTCTCTATTTCAGCCTGCCTATTTTCTTTGGGCATTTCAATTTCATCCAGGATCTCATTGAGCTTTTTTTCAGCGGCCGCATTGTCTGTCTCATTTTTTACCACATCGAATATGCGTGATTGAATCTCACGTTCCTTGGCAATCTCATCATCGCTTACTCCTTCTGACCTGCTGATAAGTTCTGCTTGCAGATACAGGATCTCTTCTCCTGTTAAGCCTGATCCTGCCATCATCACAATAAAGGCAACATCTTCTGATCGAACAGCTACCATTGGAGCAATTATCCCTCCTTCGCTATGACCGATAAGACCGATCTTCTCAGGGTCTATCTCCTCACGACCTTTAAGGTACTCAACGCCAGTAAGCACATCACCTGCAAAATCCTCGCTTGTAGCCTGGGATACATTACCGCTCGACCCTCCTATTCCACGATCATCCACCCTCAGGACCGCGATCCCACGACGTGTCAAGTAATCAGACAGTACAAGGAATGGGCGATGACCGACTATCGTTTCATTACGATCCTGAGCACCAGAACCAGTTATCAGCAGCACTGCAGGGAATGGGCCTTCTGATGTTGGCAAAGTCAAAGTCCCAGCTAATTCAATTCCTGTAGTCTCATTTTTATAAATGACCTCTTCGTCCTTGTATGGATACGGCCTCTTCGGTTCCTGCGGCCGATTGAGAACAGGTGCTTTATCTATGCGTTGTAGTATTAATGGAAATGATTGTCCGGACTGTTCCCAATGTCCATTAATGGTTTGATTATCCTCACTGAACCTGCCATTATAAACGCCCGGGATGGATAGTACCTCAAGATCCAGGTTATCATTTTGAAAAGTAACCTTGTCTACGGGTATACCGATGACTCCCTGGTCAGGGCTATCCATAGTTGCGGTTAATGTACTGTTTTGCCCTGCGGAAATATTGAACACAATTCGAAGTTTTGCGCCGGAAACCTCCAGAATACCCTGCCATATGCCTTGTATTTCTTGTTGATCTGCCGGTACTGTACTCCCATCGTCTTGATCAGAAACACTATCATTCTGTGAGGTACAACCAAGACCAAACACACTCAATATAATTACAAAGATCACGATAATTTTTTTCATGACAATTCCTCTGTTCAATGAATTCTGGTTATTTAGCTCCAAATTTATTAACCACAGAAAGGTATAAAAGTTTAAGGATTTCATTTTCCTCTGTGATAGAATAAAATACTAAATCTTTATTAGATATGCACTCGCAGTATATTGAGTAAAAGTTCACTTCGTTCGCGTTAACTCTAGTCCCGACAAACATTCGACCGAAGGGAGAATCATCTTAAAGGATTGTGGTATCATTGAATCTACAAAAAATTCTTAAAACCCATAAGCAATCTTTCAGATCAGGATTAATTGAATCCCTGGCTAACCAACACAATATCTCACCTGATGAGGTTATCAAGCAGTTCGGAAACAGTATAGACGAACTGATCAATACAAGGTATTCGCCCCTTACGCTGGCTGTAGATACTATCTGTGCGATCAATAAGCCGGTTATCTTAAACATCATGCAAGATAGACAACGAGAGGATACATGCAGTATCTGCCAGGCCAATGAGTCCAACATCCGGGCATTGAGTGAGATATACGGTGACAGTATACAGATATTTGAGATAAGCGAAGATAATCCGTCCGGATCCCTATACCATGTATTGTTCCAGGGTGCCCCTGAGGAAGATAAAAAACTGCCACTGACAGCCGTTATATATAATGGTAATATAATACGGGTATGGGCAGGCAAGGCAATTGATAAAGCCGTATATGTCAGCATGATAAAGAAAGCCTTGCGTTAAGAATTCNNAACATATCGTTAATTATGAACCTGATCGACCTTCTTGAACAATATAAAAATGGCAATATAACACTCGATGAAACCTGTAAACAGATCAAACTCAATAACATCGATACATTGCACACAATATCCAATATTGACCCGCATAGAATGAAGAGAACCGGTATACCTGAAGCTATATATGCCGAAGGAAAAGACCCTCTCGACTTATTGGATATTGTAAAAGGCCATCTTACACATGAAAACCGGGCCATTATCACCAGGGTTTCAAATGAACAGCGTGAAACTCTGGACAGGGAATTTGATATTGACTGGAATAAATATGCAAAAACAGTTGTCATCAGGCAGAATGGATCTACAGTAAAAAAAACAGGTGGTGCAATCGGTATTATTACAGCAGGAACAGTAGATATACCTGTAGCAGAGGAAGCAAAGGTCATAGCAGTTGAGATGGGGGTTGAAGTGTATACGATCTATGATGTAGGGGCGGCAGGTATTCACAGGTTGTTCGGGCGCATCAAGGAAATAATAGAACCAGGTGTTGATTGTATTGTAGTAGCCGCAGGCAGGGAAGGTACACTTCCAACGATAATATCAGGGATAGTGGATGTTCCGGTAATAGGAGTTCCTGTTTCCTCAGGATACGGAGCTGGCGGGAATGGAATTGCTGCCCTTTATACAATGCTTCAGTCATGCTCTGTACTGACTGTGGTCAATATCGATGCAGGATTTACCGCAGGAGCATATGCGGCAAGGATTGCTAATATGATGGCTAAAAGATAAATATATACTCAAACATATATTACTTTATGAGTTCTAAAACAATAACAATACGAGAAGATGTTTACCACATGCTCCTTTCAATTAAAGGATCAAACGAAAGGAGATTAGAATAAGATANNAATGTTTTTTTCAAAGAAAATGGCATTAAAGGAATCGCTTTTCGGCTCAAGCAGCACAGGTTCACACACCAGTATCTGGATGTGATCGTAGATTCGCTGCACCCTGATTATTACCTCGGGATCGAATGTAAGAGCATATCAACACATAAAGGTGCCAGATCACTATATTTCAAACAGCATTTTACTGTTGATAAACACGGATCACATCAAATAGAAAGGATGTTAGAGTATCTCAGGCTCTCAGGCAGGAAAGGATTTTTAGCTGTTGAATTGCGATCAGGAACAGGGAAAGAAAGAACTGCTTATGCAATTCCTATGAAATTTGTGACTGAAAAGTTCGAAGCCGGAGAGAGTGGTTTTAAAGTGAAAGAGATCATGGATTTTCCCAGGATCGAACGCACTGGAGCTATTTATNNAAAAAAACTACATTCTATTCAGAGCGAACTTCATCATACCCGATCTCTTCTTCAGTGAGATAACACGCAGGGTCATCAGCCCACACATTATCATATACAGCTTCTGCTCTGACTCTGAAATTACCATTGCAGACATCTAACCATTTACATTTTGCACATCTATCTGCATTGGCCTTTATTGCAGGTTTTCGATCTTTAAGTCCTGCCATAAGTTCATCACTTAGATCAGTCCATATCTCGCTGAACTTTTTCTGCTTCACATTTCCGAACGAATAATGCCTCCAAAACTGATCAGCATGTACTGCTCCGTCCCATGATACACATCCGATACCTATTCCGGAAGAGTTACCCTCGTTCATTTTAAGTAGTTCATATACCTCAGCAGCACGTTTCGGATCTTCTTTTAGCAACCGTAAATAAATATAAGGTCCGTCGCAGTGGTTATCAACCGTCAATACTTCAACTTCCATTCCTTTCTCATACAGGATATTTGTGCGATCCATGATCAGATCAAGCGTTCTGCGGCTTTCTTCATGAGTCAGGTCTTCTTCTATTAGTTTTGAGCC
>MZXQ01000009.1:4674-21910 GCA_002926195.1 Candidatus Methanomarinus sp. HR1
ATATCCTTTACATTTTGCTTATTTATAGTAAACCTCAGACCTACCTTGATTCCCTCATTCCGGCAGTTCCGCAACCCGTTCAAAGCTGCATCATATGCACCCTGCATACCCCTGAAAGCATCGTTTGTCTCTCTTACACCATCCAGTGATATACCAACATACGAAAGTCCGATCTCCTTTAGTACCCTTGCCATCTTTTTATCGATCAATGTGCCGTTTGTAGAAATAACAGCCCGCATTCCTTTTGACTTTGCATACAGTGCAAGTTCGGGAAGGTCTTTGCGCATAATAGGCTCACCACCCGAGAACAGGATCACAGGAGAGCCAAACTCAGCCAGATCATCTATTAGTTCTTTGCCCTGCTGTGTAGTGAGTTCATCCGTATAATCGATGTCCCTGGATTGAGCATAACAATGTACACAATGCAGGTTACAGCGCCTGCCCATATTCCAGACCACTACCGGTTTTTTATCCTTTGAGAACTGCAACAAATGAGAAGGGAGTGTGGCAGAATCCCGTCCATATCGTAGAGCATCCGAGGGCTCAACAGTTCCACAGTAAAGTTTTGAAATACCTATCATATTATTTCTCAATTTCTTTATAGTATATAATCTATAGGATTATATACTCAAGAAAATCCGACCATAGGGAGGATTTTGTTCTTCATATATATTAGTACTCTTCTAAGATCAGTGCCCATGGCAAATTTTAAGAATATAATAATCATTTCAAAATGCCATGCTTTTTGAAGTGGATACAAATCTTCTAACCTTCTGCTCTTTTAAGAGCCTCAGACGAAGATATCATTATCAGAGATCCAATATGAAACAATATATAAACACCGATTTCACAGATTTCTTAAGAGTCAAGAACAAAATCCTCCCTTCGGTCGGATTTTATTGACTGAGGCTCTCGAAAGAGCCGAAGATTAGAAGATTCGTAAAATCTTCGCATGAGGCTCTCGAAAGAGCCGAAGATTAGAAAATGTGAATGGAGTGATCATTTTCGATATATCAAGTTATACTTGATATATACTAAACCATATCTGTTTTTTGTAACTTTCTGCCACAGAGTACACAGAGATCACAGAGATGTCTTTTCCGCCCCCCAAGTCCTCTCTCTGTGCTCTCTGTGACCTCTGTGGCAGTCATATTGAGTTCCAAATTACACTTGCGGAGTAGTATACTATTAAAAATACCAGTAAATTATCACGATTCATCACTTAACCGATCACATATGATTTTATATATTACATACATAAGACTCATCATGAACCATGAAAATACATCCATGATCCATAAAAAAAGCGCTCCGAGATCCGCTCGCTTCGCAGTTATCACAGTAAGTACATCCAGATTCGAAACCTTTGGAAATTCCCCTGATCCTGAACATTCCGATGATATCTCAGGTAAGCTCATGATAGAACTCTTAAAAAGCTCAGGACACGAAGTGTCCCGGTATTCGCTACTACCTGACAATAAGGACGAGATCACACAACTGGTCAGTGGTCTGAGTGATTCGGATATTAATGCTATAGTAATAAGCGGAGGTACCGGACTTGCATCCGATGATGTAACATTAGAAGCAGTAGAGCCTCTTTTTAATAAAACAATTCCTGGATTCGGTGAACTGTTCAGACAAAAAAGCCTGAATGAAGTCGGTACTGCTGCTATGCTTTCAAGAGCCAGCGCAGGTATTGTTAACAAATGTATTGTTTTTTGCCTGCCAGGTTCACCCGCTGCTGTAAAACTAGGTCTTAACGAACTGGTCATTCCTGAAGTGACCCATATTATCAAGCATGTAGCTTCGCAGTAAGCAAATACTAAATGGAAATATTTATTTACTGCTGAATTACTATACTTTTTCAAGAAAATTAATCATCCGAATCGAAAAGAGGGATAATTATTATGCAAGGAAATCAAGAGGTTGTAATTGGAAAACGTTATGGATTAAAAGAAATGGTTGCACATAATTTGCATATGCTGACATGTGTAATTCTAATAATTAGCGGACTATATATGATGAAACAGTTCAATATCTGTGCAGCAGATTCATGGGGCTTCATATCTTATGATCCATTACGCTTGATCCATATAGTAGTAGCTATATTGTTTTTATTAATGAACTGGGTCCTGATTCCGTACAATCTGATTAGCAGCGGTCATATCTTTCAATATATCTTCGGCCCGAAAGACATTGTCCGTCTAAAAGACGCATTTGTTGGAATTTTCAATAAAGAACAATATCCAAAATATACTATTTATAATAAAACCACAGGACATTATGAGAACGCACTTCATCCGGTGGTTAAGCTTTTATGCATATTCGAAGGAATGGCCATTGTGCTTATAGCACTTACCGGTTTCATAATGATCGATCTTAATTTTGTAGTAATACATTTTGATATTCCTCTCTGGAATGATCTCATGACCTGGTTAGTTGAAGATGTTATTGGTTTTTTTGCAGCATTTATTAATATGACCGGAGTCCAGCTCGTGCGCTCAGTTCATTTATGGGCTACATACTGGTTTGTAATTGAATTAATCTTCCATCTTGGATTCTTATTCATTGACCCGAGAACAGGCAAGTATTTCAAAGCTATGTTCCTGACCGGTAAAGAAGAAATGGATGAATACACCGAAGTAACAGAAGGTGGGCACGAAGAGAAAAAAGAAAAGCATCCAATAATTGTATTCAGATAATTGAAATAGTAATAAATCATTAAGTAATTACGAATAATAGTAATAGTATTAGAAATAGAGAAAAACACAAAAGAAAATAGTATTATACTTATAATAATTAAGGAGGAAGTTGATTTGAAGACATTTAAAACAGCTCATTTATTAATATTAATAATAGGGCTATCTTTAATTACCACATGCTATGCAGAAGATATGGAATATACCAGTGAAACTGTAATGGCCGAAGATTCAAACTGTAAGGAATGTCATATCGGGGATGTACATGTAATCCATGAATCTACATCCGCGACATGCCAGGGCTGTCACGGAGCCTCATTAAGCGATCGCCAGCCTGAATGTTCAAAATGTCATTATGGTAGTATACATAGTGTCCATAGCGGTAAAGTAAATACAGAGAATTGTTCATACTGTCACGAAGGACTCGACCAGTTACATGTTGAGTTTATATCAGACACCGTATGTGTCCACTGTCACAAGGATCTGTTAGACGTTCACGGAGGCCCGACAGATTCATGTGAAATATGTCACGGAACATCACCTGATATTGTCATACCAGTTACAGGATCAGATGATGTAATTGTATGCCAGGGCTGTCATATCTCAACAGATGTTGCAGCACTTCATGGTGAAGCAGATAATGTCAGTTCATGCTATATGTGTCATAGACCAGGTTCTACGGAGATGAATGAGAGTGAGATCCCTCACTTTATCCATGTACCTGAAGTACCATGTGAGAACTGTCACCTGAACTCTGAAAGCGGAGAGATTATAATTCCGGAATGTATCGCGTGTCATGCTGTAGATACCCTTCACGGATATGACCAGATTGCATTAAAGACATCCAGTACGGGACTGGATTGTTCAGTCTGCCATCCTATGATGGAAGGACCGGAAGGACCGGATGAACCTTCAACTCAGCCAACGGCAACTGGGGACTCAACATCCGGAACAGAAACAGAAACTGATGCAACAGAAACTGATACAGAGGGAAGTCCAGGTTTTGGAGCAATACTTGCATTTTCAATACTGGCTGTAATGTATCTGATCAGAAAGAGAAACTAGTTTTTTTGTAATACAGAGGACACAGGGAAAATAAACTCAGTGTTCCTCTGTAATTAATTTATTTAATTTTAGACATACATCTTCTTTTTAAACTGCCGCATGCCTGGCGTATTTGTATATGTATGGGAGTCCTGGATCCATAAACACTCGTTTTACCTGAAGCAATTGCCTTAAATATCGCATCGACTGACGGTTTTGAATCTATTTTCGTATATGCCCTACCCACCATCTCAACAAAATGGGCATCACTATTACCCAGCATTGGTAGATCCAGCTCTTTAGCCATTTTTTCTGCTTTTTTATTGAACCATCCAAAAATATAGCGGGAATTCAATGTCTCGATTGCATCCACATCCAGATCAGCTACATTACCCAGGCTTTGTGGGTATCCTTTATAGGGGTGTGGAGCTACAACCATGCAATCCTGAGCTCTGGCCATCCTGATTATTTCCTCTGGGCTCCTTTTTTTTGGAAATGCCTGTTGTGCGCCCAGGATCAATAAATGCCCGCGGTTAGTAGTCACCTCAATACCTGGTACCACAACAATATCAAATCCCCCTTCTTCAACTAACCGCTGCGCTTCAAGCGAGCCTTCTATAGTATCATGATCACATATGGCGATTGCGTTTAGTCCTATATTGCAGGCATATGCTAATATCCCATCTACAGGGGATGAACAATCCCCTGAATAACAGGAATGAATATGAAGGTCAAGATTCATAAGAGTGTTAATGCAATAAGTATTAAAAAAGATTTCGAACATTACCTTTTTAGTTCATCAAATCAGTATACTGATAATTTTAAGTATTATTGCATTTATCAAGGAGACTAATTATGAAAGAAATACGAATTCACGGCCGTGGAGGACAAGGTTCTGTCACAGCAGCTGAACTTCTTGCAGTTGCTGCATTTAAAGATGGCCATTATTCCCAGGCATTCCCTTCTTTTGGAGTTGAACGCCGAGGTGCTCCCGTAGCCGCTTTTACAAGAATAGACGACATCCCCATCCGGTTGCGCAGTCAGATATACGAACCAGACTATATTATTGTCCAGGATCCGACATTGATCGAGGTAGTGGATGTGACAGGGGGTGTAAAACCAGGCGGTAAGATACTTATCAATTCGGATTTTTCGCCTGAGACATTCAAACTTGATACTCCCGCAGAAGTGATGACTATAGATGCCACCAGGATCGCACTTGATATTATAGGGCTCCCCATCATGAATACCGTGATGTTAGGAGCTTTTGCCGGGGCCACAGGCGAGATTAACATCCGGAGCATCCAGTATGCAGTATCTGAGCGCTTCCCTGGTAAAGTAGGTGAAAAAAACTCAAAGGCTGCATATGAAGCATATAAACGACTGGAGGCAAAAAGATGAAGATCGCTATTGGTGGAATGGTAGAGCCAGGAAGTACCAGAGTAAACAAAACAGGTGGCTGGAGGATCTACCGGCCGTTGTATCACAAGGATATGTGTATTAAATGCGGTATATGCTCATTGTTGTGTCCTGATAGTAGTGTGAAGGCTCAGGAAGACGGGTATGTTATTTTCGATTATGATTACTGTAAAGGATGCGGTATCTGCGCTTATGAATGCCCTAAAGATGCAATTGAGATGGTGCTGGAGGAGAAATAACATGACTGATAATCCAATGGAAAAAATGAGTGTTGTTGAAGGTTCATATGCAACAGCACACGCAGTAAAAGTATGCAGACCCAATGTAATATCGGCATATCCTATTACACCGCAGACCCATATTGTTGAGGATCTGTCCCAGTTTATTGCTGATGGTGAGATAGATAACTGTGAATTTATCACAATCGAGAGTGAGTTCTCTGCACTTTCCGCACTGGTGGGTGCCAGTGCAGCCGGGGCACGGACATATTCATCAACGTCATCACAGGGACTTGAACTGATGCATGAAGTTGTATTCAATGTTTCAGGAATGCGTCTGCCCACAGTCATGACAGTAGTAAACAGGGCTGTAAGCGCTCCGATCAGTATCTGGAATGATCATCAGGATAGCATCTCAGAGCGTGATACAGGATGGATACAGTTGTATGCAGAGAACAGTCAGGAAATAAGTGACCTGACACCACTGGCATATAAAGTAGCAGAAGATAAAGATGTAATGCTACCTGCAATGGTATGTATGGACGGTTTTATCCTGTCTCATGTATTTGAACCTGTTGTTTTATTAGAACAAGATCTGACAGATGAATACTTGCCGCCTTATCGCCCTGAGCATATCTTAGACACAAAGAATCCCAAGACCTTTGGTTCATTTGCTGATCCTTCGGTTTATACTGAGTTCAGGTATATGCAGCAGAAGGGAATGGATATAGCTCTTAAAAAAATAGAGAAAGCTGTTGATGAGTTTACCAGGATCTTCGGTCGTGACCACGGTGGACTTATTGATACATATAGAGCAGATGATGCTGAGATCTTGCTTATGGCAATGGGTTCTGTAGTAGGTACTATTAAGGATGTAATAGATGAAGCCCGTATTGATGGGATCAAAGTCGGACTGCTCAAGATCAGGTCATTTCGACCTTTCCCTGTGGAAGCTGTTCGCAAGACACTGGCAGATGCAGCCGTTATTGTAGTCCTTGATAAGAATATCTCTCTTGGATTAAATGAGGGCTCACTATGTACTGAAGTTAAGTCATGTTTGTATAATACTGATATCAATACACCTGTAATGGGCTTTATGCTGGGACATGGCGGCAGGGACATTTCCAAAGGAACTATTCACATGATTATAGATAAAAGCCAGAAGGTAGCAAGATCAGGTATTAAGGTAGAAAATGAATTTGTTGATGTGCGAGGTGATCTAATATGAGTAGACTGGCCCCGGGGCATAGAGGATGTCCTGGCTGCTGTGATGCTATGGCAGCTAACTTTGTACTGGAAGCTGCAGGTGATGATGTAATAGTGGTAAGTCCTACAGGATGTCTGGAAGTTATGACCACTCCATATCCTGAATCGGCATGGGAAGTGCCCTGGATACATTCTCTGTTCGAAAATACAGCATCTGTAGCTGCAGGGATCGAATCAGCATTAAAAGCACTCGGACGCAAAGGCAATACCAAGATCATAGGTCTCGCCGGTGACGGTGCCACAATGGATATAGGTACATTGGGACTATCCGGTGCTTTTGAGCGCGGTCATGATATTACTTATGTATGTATAGATAATGAAGCATACATGAATACCGGTGTACAGCGTAGCGGAGGCACGCCATATGGTGCATCTACTACTACCAGTCCGACAGGGAAAAAGAGTTTTGGCAACCGTACACAAAAAAAGAACATGCCGGCTATTATGGCAGCCCATGGCGCACCTTATGTAACCACTACTTCGATCTCATATCCTAAGGACATGATGCGTAAGGTAAAAAAAGCTGTAGATATCGAAGGGCCTTGCTATATCCATGCACATGCACCATGTTCTACCGGATGGAGATTTGAATCCGCCAGGACAGTAGAAATAGGTAAACTGGCAGTAGAAACTGCATTGTGGCCGTTGTATGAAATGGAATATAGTGAAATAACCGGTGTGAAAAAAATAAAGAACAAAAAGCCAGTGGAAGAATATCTAAAAGCACAGGGAAGGTTCAAACACCTGTTCACCAGAGAAGGCGGCGAAAAAGAGATCGCTAAAATCCAGGAAATTGCAGACTGGAATGTTAAGCATTACGGATTGGAATAAAAAGAAAGGTAAAAGCCGTTGTTTATGAACGGGATATGAGGGGATAAATAACACACGACTTTTACCTAATATATGTTATTTAACATTATAGTTTATTAAGTTTTCCTACATATGTATAAGCCTCGGGGGGGATTTGAACCCCCGACCTCGTCCTCTCAGGTGTCCTGCGGTATTGTCCGCAGTCCATTACCAAGGACGCGCTACACCCCTAAGCCACCGAGGCATTTGCAAGATAGGGGTTTTTTTCTTTAATATAAATAACGGGCCCGGAGGGATTTGAACCCTCGACATTCGGGTTAGAAGCCCGACGCTATATCCTGGCTAAGCCACGAGCCCTTATTTTTTTACAAGTAAGCTAAGTGGACTCTCAATAGCGTTCTAACCATAAAAAGTCTTTGGTGTATTCCAGTATGTTTAATAGTTCTTCTCTATTTTGCCTCTAAATAATTAACCTCATCAACCTCAACAATGTAAGGTTTCCCGATAACTGCCTGTTCTATTCTGCGTACTCTGCCAATTCCACGCAATTCGAGTTGAAGTCTGGCTGCATAGGTTTCATATTCTTCATATATTTGATCAGTACTCTGGACGAGTCGATGTATAGCGATCTGGCGTCGATTGATCCTGGCAATCAAACCAATTGTTCCGGTATTGATGTCACTATAACTGGTCTTTGTTAAAAAAACCAGACTTCCTGTTTCTGCATCATGTATTGTGAAAAAATTATGCGGGCTGTGGATCTCAATTGACCTTAGACGGTCATTCTGAAGATCAGTGAGTACCTGTGATGATATTCCTGTTAGCGCCATATATTGCAATTATAACACATCCTTTATCCATACATTGGAAACTCTCGTTTGGGCTGGTCACTCACTTCTGAACTCTTCACCTGTTCAGCAAGTTTTTGCAGTTCCATTTCAATCTGTTCAGCCTGATCCATCAGATTATCAGTATTAATAGATAATTTAAAAATTTTATTTAACACTTGGATCACCGAAGCAGCTGCTTTTGGGTCAGGGTTCGGACTGTGTGTTTCACCCAACAGGCTAATTCCAGGGATATTCCGCATATAACATTCTGCCATAATACTTCCGGAAATCCCACTGATAGTACCTACCTGGAATACTTCTACATCATCTTTGATTCTTGAAAGCATTATATCATCAGTAGCTGCTCCGAATACCTTATTATCGGATGACATAGTGGCTATGCCGGCAATTGAGATTATTTCCTTTACATTTACGGATTGCGCCCAGTCCATCAGTACCTTACTGACCTCATATGAGATTGTCGGATGTATGGGTATGTCCGAGATGATTGTCAATAGATTATTCTTCTTGCTTTCATAGATACGCACAGGCATATTGATAATACCATTAAATAGTACTGCAATAGGCGGGAAATACTTTGATTCCACACTTCCTACATATTCCATTTCAAGTTCATCGATTAAATGCTGGGATGCAATATTTCCTACCAGTCCTATTCCTGGAAAACCTTCTACAATTATTGGATCTGTCAAAGAGATAGGCTTAGTAACTACTTTAACATTATCTCCATTTTGTGATTGTATTTTTGAAACCATCTATTTCACCTTATTATTTGTTATGAATTTCTTGTAGATAAGTACATCGTTAGTTAATTTACCAGCACAGACCTATATATTCTATCTCTTTACAGTGAATAACATTTCGTCCATCGATCACCAGCGGTCTGTGCATAACCTTAAATTCACTACAAAGATCTTTAAATTCCTCCCATTCAGTCATTATCAGGCAGGCATCTGTATTTTCAAGAGCCTGTACAGTGCTGCTGTAATATGCAATATCCTCAAAGATATTTCGCATATTATCACAAGCCATGGGATCATATGCGGATACAATAGCACCTTTATCTATTAATGTCTTGATCACAGGGATCGATCTCGATTCTCTGATATCATCAGTATCATTCTTAAAGGCCAGACCCAGTACACTGATCTTTTTGCCTTTTAGAGATCCGATTTTGGATTCCAGCATATCGATCATCAATAAAGGCTGTTTTTCATTGATCTCAATAACAGATTCAAGTAGTCCCGGTTTATACTCTAATTCCTTTGCTTTTCCTATAATAGCTTTTACGTCTTTAGGAAAACATGAACCTCCAAACCCTGCACCTGAGTTTAGAAATTGTGATGAGATCCTGATATCCTTGCCCACGGCTTCCATTACCTGATAAGTGTCAATATCCATTTTTTTACAGATATTACCTATTTCATTGGCAAAGGATATTTTAGTAGCTAAAAAGGCATTATTGACATATTTTATCATTTCCGCAGTCCTGGGGTTTGTATGAGTGATCTCACGATCAAGACGGCTGTAAAGGGAACAAACCAGATCGTCTGAACGTTGATCGACAGCACCCACAACAATCTTATCAGGATGATTAAAATCATAAACGGCTTTTCCTTCCCTTAAAAACTCGGGGTTCATAGCTGCACCAAAATCGACGCCCACCTGTTTGCCAGAGGCTTTTTCGATTATGGGGATCACTATATTTTCGGTAGTTTCAGGTACTACAGTACTTTTTACTACAACTACATGGTAATTTTTCTTTAATGAAATAGCTTCACCTAAGCTTTTACTGGCTGCTTTTATTATAGACAGATCAATATTGCCCTGGGCATCCGATGGTGTCCCTACACATATGAATGATATATCCGTACTGGCCACGGCTTCATTATAATTTGAAGTTGCTTTGATCTTCTTACCTGCATGTTTTTTTAGGAGTTTTTCAAGTCCTTCCTCATAGATAGGAGGTTCTCCCCTGTTTATCATATCTACTTTCTTTGCATCAATGTCTATGCAGACCACATTATGACCTAGATCTGCAAAACAGGCTGCTGAAACTGTACCTACATATCCTGAACCAACTACAGACACGTTCAATTTACCATCTCCCATAATTATATCGTATAAACTCGCCAGGCATAATATTGCTGTCAGGTTCTATAATAGTACCTACATTAAGTATAGAGTTGATACCTGTATGCACATTGTCCCCCATGATCGTTCCAAGCTTTCTACATCCGGAATCCATTATTACACCATTGATCTTTACTTTTATATTAGCTCCGTCATGCCTTAAGTTAGCAACTTTTGTTCCTGCACCAAAATTACAGTTAGTACCTATGATACTGTCACCAACATAAGATAAATGACCTACATGTGTGTTGTCCATAATAATAGAGTTTTTGATTTCAACGGCATTGCCTATACGAACTTCCCTGCCAATACTGGTATATGGGCGGATATAACAGTTCGGTCCGATATCACTCTTAGAACCTATGATAACCGGTCCTTCAATATATGCACCACTTCTGATCCTGGCACCCTTTTCTACAACCACAGGGCCCAGTATATGGACACCCCCCTCAACTTCACCCTTAATATCTTCAGTAATAGTTGTTAAGAATTCCGTATTTGCATCCAGTAAATCCCAGGGCCTGCCTATATCCAGCCACTTTTCTTTGATAATCCGGTAGCCCACATTGATTTTACTATTAATCATTTCCAGGATAGTCTGCGTGATCTCATATTCATTCCTGGATGATAAAGAGGTTTTCTTGATATATTCAAATACTTCAGGTCCGAATATATAGATACCTGCATTAGCCAGATTGGTAGGCGGTATTTCGGGTTTTTCATGTACATGGGTCACATGTCCATTATTTACTTCAAGCACTCCGAATGCCCGGGGATTATCTACTTCATGTGCAGTCATGACTACAGGTTCGTTATACGAGCGTAGTGTCCTGATCTGGGCAGATGTGATCATAACATCCCCGTTCAGTACCAGGAACCTCTTATTAATTAAAGGCTCAGCCACACCGATCGCATTAGCTGTGCCAAGTCGCTCTTTCTGGACTACATACTCCATATTAACACCAAAAGCCCTACCGTCTTTGAAATAATCTATTATAGTATCACTATGATAACCAATTACAAGGACAATATCTGTTATGTCTGCACCTTTAACCTGTTCGATAACATGCTGCAGGATCGGGCAATTACCAACAGGGAGCATTACTTTCGGTCGGTTTTTTGTGAGCGGACGCATGCGTGTTCCTTCTCCGGCTGCAAGTATGACGGCTTTCATGCGGTTTATATTAGACTTAATATGCTATAAGACTTGACCTGTTCTTAAGATTGTTAAAGGTGGGATACGGCAGGGTTTTTGGGTTTAGCAATTGTTAAATACGAACATTGGCATATAGCAGTTAACAGGAGTGGTTTTGTTCTGGTATGTTTTGTAAAAAATTTTTTGAATAAGTAAAATGAATAATATTAAGAGAATAGCTAAGAACATTGGCGTGTCCGGATTTTCACAGATCATTATTTCATTATTGGGTTTTGTAATATTAATTTATATAGCCCGGTACTTTGGTGAGGCAGGATTTGGTAAATATAGTTTTGCAGTATCAATTACAGCTTTATTAGCCATATTCACTAATCCTGGAATTGATAACTTAATAATAAGGGAGATTTCAAGAAATAAAAAAATTGCAAATGAATATATCACAAACGCTATTATAATTAAAATTCCATTGTGTTTTCTTGCTTTTTTTATAATTGTCCTGACAATTAATCTGATGGATTACCCTCAAGATATAAAATTAATAGTATATCTTTTTGGAATTTATATGATATTAAGCTCATTTACTTATTTGTTTTTCTCAATATTCCAGGCATTTGAAAAAATGGAATATACAGCTGCAGTGATGATAATTGAAAAGATAATACTGACATTACTAATCATTTTTTTTCTCACTCAGGGATATGGTTTGGTAGTACTTGCGAATATCTACATAATTGCAGGATTTATTTGTTTTGTATTGAGTATTTTTATTGTTTATAAGAAAATCCTTACGTTGGTAGGATCTACTTATAATACATCATCATACAATGAATATTATACAAAATCAGCAATGTTTAGAAGAGCCATTAATTCATCACTATGCAAAACTCTTTTTATCGGATCGATACCATTTGTGTTTAATAATTTTTTTGGTATAATTTTTTTTCATATAGATACTATTATGCTCTCGGTCTTAATGGATGATATTGCAGTTGGTGTATATAATGCTGCATATACTCCGCTGCTTGCAATAACCGGTATTATTTCTTATATGGTTGCATCTGCTTTATATCCTGTAATGTCGCGACAGTTTATATCTTCAAAAAATTCGTTAATAAAGTATACTGTGTTATCATCAAAATATATAGCAATAATCGGATTGCCGATTGCTGTAGGATGTTTTTTGCTTGCTGATAGATTTATTACATTATTCTATGTAGATCAATTTTCCGATTCTATTGTGGTATTTCAGATCCTGGCATTGTTTATCCCCTTGAGACTTATAAGCATTATAACCGGAACTCTGTTGACCTCAATAGATAAGCAGAACATGCGCACAATTAGTGTAGGTCTGAGTGCTCTGGTCAATATTATACTTAATATCGGATTGATATACTATCTGGGTTTTATTGGTGCCAGTATTGCAACTGTTCTATCTGAAATATTTTTATATTTTGTTTTTATTTATTTCATTCATAGATATTATGTGAAATTAGAACTTTATAGACACTTTATCAAGCCTATGGCCGCTTCTTTGATTATGGGCGGATTTATATTATTATTTATACGGGTGAATTTATTTTCACTCGTTATACTGGCAGGTTTGGTATATTTTATTATACTATTGTTAATAAATACGTTTACGCGGGAAGACAGGGATATATTCAGGCAGGTTATAGGGAAGGGGGAAAATAATGGGTAATAACATGAGGGAATTCGTATTTCCATTCTATTATCATACTCTTGTTGATTCTGCCTTATCCCATAATACTGTATATCTTTTAAGAATAAGATCTTTCCACGCCAGAATGATCAGATATTCATTTAACAGAACGTAATAAGCTATTTTAAATATCGATGATATTGATAATGAGAATGCTGGTGTATTTTTGATTATTTTTGAATTTAAAAAAATCAAAAGAAAAAATACACAACAAAAAACAGCTAACGTAAAAACAATATGCAAGATTATAATCTTCACATTCCATACAAGTATATATAAAATTGGAATTGCAAGAAGAATAAAGGGAGAGAATATGGGGAGGATCCTATGTGATGGAAAAATAAATAAACTGTAAATATCATGTGGAGGTATGAAGTAACTTAAATGCTTAATGATACACAGTATGGTTCCAATACTGGTTCTTTTTCTTTGTTTAATTTGATCCCGGACGGTAATAGCAGACGGTTCATAGACCACTGCATTTGGCTCATATTCTACCTTATAACCGGATCTGTTGATCTGTAATGTAATGTCAAGATCTTCAGATAACATCGAAGTATCTATACAAACCAGGTCTTTCCTCCAGGCATTAATCTCACCATGAAAAGTAATTGCAGAGCTAATAAGAGCTTCTCCCTTACGCATAATATATTCCAGTTGCCAGTAGAAAGATTCAGAAAAAGTAAGCGAATGTTCCGGATTTGCCACACAGTACCTTCCACCCACAGCACCGATTTTCGGATCTTTAAAATGTGGCATTATTTCCTTTAATACCTCCTTAATAAAAACAGAGTTGGCATCTGTTACCAATAGTATATCACCGTTTGAATGATCCTTTCCAAGATTGATCGCTGATGCTTTTCCTCTTCTGTTCTTCTGGGTTAATAATTTTAGCTCTGGTTCATTTTGTCCTTTTTTTTTAATCAAATTTATCATAATCTGTGAAGTGCAATCTGTGGAGCCTGAGTCTATCACTATGATCTCATACTGTTCTTTGGGATAATCAAGATCATATAGATTTTTTATTCTCGTCTCTATGAATTTCTCTTCATTATATGTCGGGACGATAATTGAGACAAAAGGATTAAAATTTTGGTCTTTTTTTGTATGTGTTCGCAATGGTAATGCTACAATGGTCATTAGTAATGGATAACCACCAAACTGCCAGATGAGTAAGAATGAACAAATAAATAACAATATGATTATAATTGATATCGTATTAATCCATCCTTTTTTTTATTTATAAAATAGCTATCCACCTCCTTTATAAAGTAATTACTTATATATATTTCGTCATTGATTTATTATTATTATTATTAAATTCAAATTATCCACTTCAAAAAGTATGGTATTTTGTTCTAGTATATCAAGTATAACTTAATATATCGAAAATAATCACTCCGTTCACATTTTCTAATCTTCGGCTCTTTCGAGAGCCTCAGTCAAGAAAATCCGACCGAAGGGAGGATTTTGTTCTTCCGGGAGATATTCATATCTAATAGATGCAATTATAATAGTCATGTTTAAGTTGATTTCATCTATTGTAGTGGTATTTAATTTATAAATTATATACAAAAATGCTCACTTCGTTCGCATTTACTTGAGTACATCAAGTTATACTTGATCTACTATAAAAAATCCGGGCGTTAGCGGGAATTTTGTTCTCAGCTATTAAAATTACGAGGCAAATACAATGAGCCCTGAAGAATCCTATGATGTTATTGTGATCGGCGCCGGACCTGCTGGTTCTACTGCAGCAAAATATGCTGCTACAAACGGTGCCAGTGTGCTGCTAATAGATAAAAAGAAGAATATCGGTACACCCATTCAATGCGGTGGGTTTCTGCCATGTTATGAAGAACTACAAGAGCTATTACCCAGAGCCAGGCTTCCATCAACTCTCATGGATATACCGAAAAATTGTATTCATACATCTACTCGTATTCACAGGTTTATATCTCCAAACCTGGAACCTAAGGAATTTGAAGTCGAAGCAAATGTACTGGATAGGAGCAGGTTTGATAAATACCTGGTCAAGAAAGCGGTAAAAGCAGGGTGTGATATGCTGGTAGGTACCAGAGCAGACTCTATAAAAGGTGATACCGTATCACTTAAAGGTTTATTCGGTGAATTTGATATCACAACTAAAGTAATTATCGGTGCAGACGGACCAAATTCACTGGTGGCAAGACACTCGGGCCTGATCGAACGTAGTGATGATATGGGCAGGGCAGTTGCTCTGGAGTATGAACTTACGGGTGCTGATATAGATAAGGATGCAGTGGAAATGTATTTCGGGAGGGACTATGCACCTGCCGGATACGGATGGATCATCAGCCAGGGAGGAGATACTGCTAATATAGGTGTCGGTCTCAGGCGTCCGCTGTGTGAACCTGGTGTATCAGTACGGGATTATCTTCACAGGTTCATGTATGAACATCCCCGGGCATCACCCCGGTTCAAAGATGCCAGGATCACAGCCGTTATCAGTGGTATCGTACCTGTAGGCGGTGCTCCACCGCAAACTGTTGCTGGAAACATGATTATATGCGGGGATGCGGCAGGACACCTAATAGCAACTAACGGAGGAGGTATACCCACTGCTGCAGTAGGCGGTAAGATCGCTGGAGAGACTGCTTACGATGCTGTTTCAGGCACATGCGATCTGATGCAATATGACAGCAGATGGAGAGAGCAGATGGGGCTGGAGATCAAGACCTCGGTCTATGTAAAGAGATTAATGGACGGACTTATGAGGTCTGACCAAATGATGAGCACATCCATGAAAATGCTGACTACTGACCAGATGAAAGCACTTCAACGCGGTCGGCTTCCTGATATGGTAAAAAAAATGCTACAAAGCCTTAATACAGGTATATAATAAGAATTTAGTGATATAATAATGATGCGATCTGATCCCGGAACTATACTATATCCGGCACATGGAAATCTATACCTGAATATCACTAATAGGTGTACATGCAGTTGTAAGTTCTGTATAAAAAACTTTACAGATGGTGTTTACGGTTATAACCTGATACTTTCAAGAGAACCTGAGGTTGATGAGGTGATCGATAAACTGCGACGATGTGATCTTTCAAAATATAATGAGGTTGTATTTACCGGTCTCGGAGAACCTTTGACCAGGCTGGATGATGTACTTATTATTACCAGATGGTTGAAAGCCCATGGGCTTCATGTACGGATAGATACTATCGGGCATGCCTTGCTCCAGTATCCGAACAGGGATGTTGCATATGAACTTAAAAAGGCAGGAATTAATGCGATCTCTATCAGTCTGAATGCCCATGATAAAAAAACATATGACTGGCTGGTGCAGCCTGGTAAATACACGAATGCATATGACTCGATGCAGGAATTTGCAAGGGATATAGTTAAGCAGGATATGGAACTCACATTCACTATACTGACCCTGCCGCAGGTAGATATTGAAAAATGCCGTAATAAAGCTGATGAGATAGGTGCTGCATTCAGGATAAGGGGATATGGCGGACCTGATCTGCAGGAATAGAAATCATTAAGTATGGTTCATCAAGTCTAACTTGTTTGATGAGTGAACTTGAGAATTTTAACCCTGATCGAAGTGGAGTAACTGCAAAGCAATATATCCTGGGCAGGCGGGATAAGAATTCGAAAAAAGGTGTGCTTGGGGTGGGGAAGTACCTCGCTGTTGACGGTTCTACTGGTTCCGATGTGTATATTGATTGTCTCGGACCACATGCTATGCTTATATGTGGTAAACGAGGATACGGAAAATCATATACAATAGGAACACTGGTTGAAGAACTGGCTCATCAACAGCCACCTGTTTCAGATAACATAGCTTCTATCATCATAGACAGCATGGGTATTTTCTGGACACTGGTATATGCCAATACAAAGGAGATGGATAAACTTTC
>MZXQ01000009.1:21921-23289 GCA_002926195.1 Candidatus Methanomarinus sp. HR1
GAAGAATTTGTAAAGATGGGGATTGATGCAAAGGCTTTCTCTATTTCAGTAAATGAGCTCTCAAGCAGTGATTGGTGTAATATGTTCAATATCAGTCCTACCCAGCCACTTGGTATATTGATCACCAGGACGGTCCAGGACATGAAGGAAAGCGTATGTGAGTATGCTTTAGAGGACATGCTAGATAGTATTAAAACAGATCAGCATGCTGATAATAATACTAAACAGGCTGCCTTCAATTATATCGGTGCTGCAAAAAGGTGGGGAGTATTTCAAAAGAATGCTCTGGATATCCATGAGATAGTCCATACAGGTAGAACGGCTGTGATCGATATCAGCACATTACCTGATGTTGGTGTGATGTCTGTGGTAGTAGAGATACTGGGTCGCAGGATATACCTTGAACGCATCTATGCCAGGCGGCAGTATGAGATTAATAGAATAACAGGCAGTGATATCTCTTCCATGCCCATGGTCTGGATGTTCGTGGATGAGGCACATTTGTTCCTGCCGCGTGACAAAGGCATACAGAATAAGAATGTACTGGTCAATGAATGGCTGCGCCAGGGCAGGCAACCTGGTTTATCCCTGGTACTGGCTACACAAAGACCATCAGCACTACATCCGGATGTGCTAAGCCAGAGTGATATTATAATCTGTCACCGTCTGACATCCCAGGATGATATCAGTGCTCTTGAGAAGGTACGTCCTACTTACATGCGAAAAGGAATTGCTGATTCAATCCGTAAGATGGGAGAGGGGAAAGGTGTGGCTTTTATTATTGATGATACTACTGAAGCTTCTCATGTAGTTCAAATGCGGCCGAGATTAACATGGCATGGAGGGGATGAACCAAGTTCGCTGGGGGGTTGATAAGTAGTAAGAATGATGAAGGAAATTAGAAAAATCCTTATCAGATAACATTCAATAACCATATATGCTCTTTACACCTATCAAAATCTCCGGACTGCAAATTCAAAACAGGTTCATACGCTCGGCAACACACGAGTGGCTCTGTGAGGAGGATGGCACTCCCACACAGGCCATAGGTGATATATATGAAACCCTGGCCAGGTACGATGTCGGACTTATAATTACCGGCTATTCTTATGTGAACCCATCCGGAAAAAGTAGCAAACGGCAGCAGGGGATTTATTCTGATCGGTTTATCGATCCCTATCGTATGATCACAGAACGTGTGCATAGATATAACTGTAAAATAGCACTCCAGATTGTACATGGTGGCAGGCAGGCACTGGTAACTCCTGACTATCCGGTCCCGCTGGCACCATCTGCAGTAAGGGATTCATCATCAGGGATCACACCCGCAATCATGGATGAGAAGCAGATACTTAAGACTATAGAGGA
>MZXQ01000009.1:23306-23738 GCA_002926195.1 Candidatus Methanomarinus sp. HR1
AGTTTTATATCTCCATATACCAATCGCAGAACAGACTATTGGGGCGGATCCGTAGAAAACAGGATGCATATCATTACAAAGATCATGGAACGCTCCCGTGAACTGGTAGGTGTGGATTATCCTGTTATGGTGAAGATGAATGCTACAGACGGTTTTAGTAATTATGGGCTGGATGCACCCGAGTGTGTGGAAATCGCATGTCTGTCGGAGTCAGCAGGTATATGCGCAATAGAGGTAAGCGGTGGGATATTTGAGGCAGGAGAGATAATGGCGCAACAGGGTATCGATGCTAAGGAGAAAGAAGCATATTTTAAGGATTATGCAAAAATGATCAAAGAGGCTGTGGATGTACCTGTGATACTGGTAGGTGGATTAAGGTCAAAGGCAGTGATGGGACAGATGCTCACCAAAGGATATGCTGATATGGTCTCA
>MZXQ01000137.1:0-1433 GCA_002926195.1 Candidatus Methanomarinus sp. HR1
CCTCGATGATCTGTCATGACCATGGAAATGATATTTCCAGAGAAAATTTAAATCAATATCTGCAACATCATGCCCGATCAAGTAAAAGTGTGTAGCACGATATAAAAATATATGATAGGGTGGCCACCTCTATAACAAAGCAACATGAGGGTGCAAGATGATGGATCATCATTAAGTCATTGATAGTGACGCGATATATAGTAATTATTTTACCAGTATTATTCCTATCAAAATAGTAGAAAATATATATATTATTACTATCATATTAGTAATAAATTGGAAGAGGCGCATAGCATAATGGTATATGAACAAAGCATTATAGAGAGAAACCCGTGGTGGATAAGCGCAAAAGTGCCTGAAGCACTGCATGGAATCCAGCGTTTAGAATACCTCGGAAAAATAGACGAAAGGCTAAAAGATCGCAAGATACTTGCAATTCTTGGTATTCGAAGAAGTGGTAAATCAACACTTCTATACCAATCGATAAGCCAGCTTCTTGATGTGGGCATTAATCCTAAAAAGGTATTTTACATCAATTCGGATGACCTGAAAAAACCTACAAGAGATAACCTTGAACGTGCATTAGACTTCTGTCAACAGAAGAATATGGTATCTCTTAAAGATGAGAAAGTCTATGTTTTCATAGACGAAATACAGAATGTTAAAGAATGGCAGTTGCTTTTAAAAAAGTTCTATGATCTGAAATATGCTTCAAAGTTTATTGTTTCCGGTTCATCCTCCAGCCTTATTTATAAGGATTCATCCGAGAGTCTTGCCGGAAGGATAGGTTTTCTTGATGTTTTTCCGCTTACTTTCAGGGAATTTTTAGAGTTCAATAATGTAATTTTGCCAAAAGTGAAACTCGATTTTATATCCTTCAGAGATGCTTACTACGAACTTTCGTTAAAGCAGAACGAGATACTGGGTTATCTTGCACAGTACATTACAGTGGGAGGTTTTCCCGAATGGTTCGAGGTGAAAAACGAAGAGATGTGGTTTAAGATATTATCCGATGAATATACCAGTCTTCTTTTGTATAGAGATATTGTGAAGGTATTTAGTATACGTGATCCTCTACTTCTTGAATCTATTTTTAAATTCGTAGCGGCCCATTCATCAGAACGGTTCAGCTACCTTGGAATAGCAAGGCAGACCAATGGTGACAAGGAGACTTCAAAACAGTACCTCTACCACCTTGCTAATTCACGTATGATATATCTATCCGGCTATTACACTAAGAGTGAAAAAGCGGTAGAAAGGAAGGNNGAAGAAAGTATATTTCTGCGATATTGGTCTTAAGAATTCTTTTGTAGGAAGGCAGGATATAGGTTTTGATGCTGAAAATATAGCATTCCTACATTGTATAAAAAAAGTATCAGAAGAATTATTCGGGAAAGTTTTTTACTGGTTTGATAAGAACAAGTATGAAACTG
>MZXQ01000137.1:1521-2565 GCA_002926195.1 Candidatus Methanomarinus sp. HR1
TCGTTCCTTTGTGGGTTTTTTTGCTTTCATGAATTAAATAAGGATATCTGAGACTTTTTCTACCAGCGTCGAAGTTCCATAAGGCACCACAACCACCCTTGCATCCGGCCTATACTTATCCGAAACTTTATCAAAGGCCTGCTGCAGACTTAATCCCCCATTAAAATATGCCTTTTTTGCAGTCTTTTGTGTCAACCCGGAAACTAAATACATATCAAATTCCAGTGCCAGTTTTGCCAGCAATGCAGCCTTATGTCCGCCCAGAATAAATTCCTGCTCAAGTCTGGAAATAATCTCTTCAGGTAAGTATCCCATATTCATCCACTTATCAAATACTTCATTACCTGTTCCCTCGCAGCAGTGAGCACCCAGAATAACAGACCCACCCGGTCTTATTGCGGATTTTACATGCTCTAATGCCTTATGTGACTGGAATAGATCAATGTCCTTAGGCCAGCCGCCAGGGGAAACTATTACAATATCTGCCGGCTCTATCGATTGTTTATACATATCATCTACTGTCTGTGTGCCAACCCTGTGAGCATGTACCGGATGACCTGCTGCAGCTCCTGTGATTTGTTTTTTACTATTTAAAACAACATTCAGGATAAAATCCACGCCAAAAATACTTCCCGCTTCCTCCATGTCCGAGCGTACAGGACAATTATAATTCCCCGGGGAGGTACCATCACGTATCATTAAACCATGATTGGCCATAATAGACCGGTATGAACTAACGCCGGGAAGGATTGCCTTATATCCTCCTGTATATCCTGCAAAATAGTGATACTCAATGCTTCCGGTACAAATAATTACATCAGATCTCACAACCTGGTCAAATACTTCTACCCGTGTTCCTCTACTGGTTGTCCCGATATACTGGCAGCGATCTTTGTCATGGTCAATACACTGATATTTTTGGTAGATATCCTGACCCACGATAGCTACCTGTTCCTGTTCGGACTGTCTGCGGTGGATACCAAGAGCATAGATTATGGTAATATTTTGCTCCTGTGCATCTGCACAAAGAAGCATATCAAGTAA
>MZXQ01000137.1:2599-2822 GCA_002926195.1 Candidatus Methanomarinus sp. HR1
GGGTATCAGGGTCTGTAAGGACCGGTTCTTCATGTGGTAGTATTATATCAACATGATGGGTTTTTGGGATTCTTAGTGGCAGGCTTGTTTTATGGTAGGGTATTGTAAGCTGCATAGGACTTGATCTATCCTATTACTTTTAATCCTGATATCTTCAGGGTAGGTGTAATAATAGTCCCAAGTACTCTGTCATCACGCCCCGCACCAATGATATTTTGCAATA
>MZXQ01000137.1:2905-5932 GCA_002926195.1 Candidatus Methanomarinus sp. HR1
TTATTAGTCTCAGCTACTATATCACTGGCAGGATATTCAATCTTTAGATTGCGCACATCAATGGAGGTAGTCTGGGCATAGTTGTCCCTCGTAGCATTGCCGGTAGACTCCGTCCCTGCCTTACCGGCAGTATATGTATCATACAGGTATGTCTTTAGTACACCGCTTTCAATGATCCGGTTACACTTTGACCCAACCCCTTCATCATCACATCTGGAAGAACCAATACCATTCTCCATCAGCCCGTCATCTATAATATCCAGCTCCTCAACACCAATCTGGTTTTCTAATTTACCGATCAATGCTGATCGCTCTTTTTGGATATTTTCAGCACTTATCGAAGGACAGAACGTACTCTCCAGAATATCAGCTATAGCATTGGGTTTAAGCAGAACATCCATCTCACTGGTATCGATACTCACTCCGCCCATACTTTTAAGTGCCTCACTGGCTGCTTCATGTCCTATATGGAAAAAATCAATATTCAGGCTCCGGGAAATATCAAACTCAAATGCAGTGGATAGCTCATTGCCTTCTCCTGCTCTGCAATCAAAAAAACCATCGATCCTTGTCGAGTCTTCCTGCACTTCCACACCGCTTGAATTAAGGATACCATAACTGAAACTTGAACAGATGAACTTGCCTGATATAGGTATAGTGTCCTTAACCGATTGCGCCCCGTCGATCATCATCATAGACAGGTCGATACAGGCATCTATATCCATATTATCTATCCCGGGATCAAAGATACCTTTAGCAATACGGTAGTCTGATCTTGCCGGAAGTCCGATCCAGTCCGGGTCACTGTTACGTACCTTAGCTGACCCTACTGCTAAGAGTGCAGAATCACGAATACCGGAAGGATCATTGGTAGAAGAGAAACCGACAGCTCCTGATACTATTGCTTTGATACCATGCCCTGCTGCAAAGCTCTCCCTGGCAAGATCGATCTTATCCTTTTGAATATCCACATGTACACTTCTGCCAGTAAGTCCGAACACTTCCACTTCATCCGCACCTGCCTGTATAGCAATGTCTACAGCCTGTTGAGCCAGGTTCATGATCTGATCAATATCCTGATTCATCCGCTGCCTCCTACTGTGGCCTCTGATACCAGAATATGAGGTGATCCGTCAGTAACAGGCACCAGTTGTCCGGCTTTGCCGCATCTTCCTGAGTTCATCTTCATATCATTACCTACAAGCTTTATGTTCATCAGGATATCAAGTGTATGGCCTGATAAGGAAACATCTCGTAGAGGAGTGGTCAGTTCACCGTCTTCTATCATGAATCCCCGTTCGGCATTGAACTGGAACACACCTTCACCCGGATTTACCTGACCTCCACGGCTTCCCATCAGATATATGCCACTGTTTATCCCGGATAGCATTTCATCAAGATTAGAATCATCGTTCTCGATGTAGGTATTGCTCATCCTGATAACAGGTCTTGATAAACCCTGTGCTCTGGAATGGCCGGGTCTGCCTGTCCCCGGAAGAAGTGTCGCAGTTTCTCTTGAATGGAGAAATGACTTAAGTATTCCGTCTTTGATTATTTCAGTAGGTACTGATCCGACACCTTCATCGTCGTGGGGATAGTATCCAAATCCGTGCATGGTAGGGTCGTCTATTACAGTGATACATGGTGTAGCTATCTTACTTCCTACCTTACCTGTAAGGATAGAATTACCTTCAATTACATGATCAGCTTCTGCTGCATGACCTACAGCTTCGTGGATGAAAACACCCGCCAGTTCCTGGTCAAGGATAACAGGCGTTCTGCCGCCTTTAGGCAAATTCGCAGATAACAGGTCTACCGCAGTGGTACCTGCTCTAAGTCCAAGTTCAAGGGGATCATGCTTATCAAATAGTTCGAATCCGCATACATCGAACCGGCTTTCTCTTCCCATCTGAAATACGCCATTTTGAGATGCTACGGCTGTTACTGCAAACCCGCATCTCACTAAACTGTACTGTGTTTCCACTCCTTCTGAGTTTGTATACTCTTCTTCTGTTACACTTTCAGAATATATTACACTGGCACTCGAAACATCCGGTATTTTCGCTCGCTTGTAGATCTCCAATAGCAGTTCTACTTTTTCTTCGATAGACACTTCACCCGGATCCTTTTCTAATAACGGGAGATCTTGTATTACAGGAGGGGCTACAGCAGCCAGTTCTATATCCGGTCTGGGAGACTTTGCATGTGTCCTGCTGGCAAGTCTTACAGCGCTGGATAATGCACTATCAGTATCTTTGATATGATCTGAAGATGTAAAACCCCATGACCCATTTACCAGTGCCCGGCAGGCTATCCCCTGGGTACAGTTATTAGATATCTCTTCAATCTCACCGTTATCAATAAAAATGGAAAGTCCTGAACTTTTCAATAGTCTGATATCATAAAAATCAGTATGATTATTCATGTCCTTTTCTCCTATTGTGGAATTGTAGATGGCATGCCTTTGAAATTGTTTGCCTTTTTCATATTAATTTCCTGGAATGAAGCTAAATCATTGATCTTTTTGATCAATGTCTTTTTTTTCGGTCCTACAAGGCTATGTTCAAGTACTTCTGTAATATTGGATACAGGAATAATCGTTATTTTATCCTTATATTCATTTTCGATCATCACATCTCCCATATTTGCCTGTGGGATCAGGATTGTTTTAATACCTGCCTGGGCAGCAGCCTCTATCTTATAAGTAACACCACCCACAGGGAGTACATCTCCTCTGACAGACAGTGAACCGGTCATCGCTACAGTCTGATCTATGGGAATATGCTTATAAGCCGACAGTACTGCCGTAGCTATACTAATCGAGGCACTATCACCTTCTACGCCTTCATATGTGCCTATGAACTGGATATGTACATCCATTAATGTGTCCGTATTACTGACTCTTTTTATAAGAGCATATACATTATCTACTGCCTCTCTGGCAATCTTTTTTAACATACCTGTGGCTATAACCCGGCTTTCTATATTTGATTGAGAAGGCGTTACCTCTGCCATGATCGGAAGCAC
>MZXQ01000137.1:5964-9688 GCA_002926195.1 Candidatus Methanomarinus sp. HR1
CCTCGGATCTGGCAATATCGCCTGCAACCCGGATAAGACCACCAAGGTCTCTTAGTTTTAGTGTCAGGTGTCCTTTTCTGCCTGCACGGCGCTGTGCTTCCCTTAGTATTTCTTCTATCGCAGATTTTTCGAAATGAGGTATCTTTCCATCCCTCATTACTTCCTGTGCTACGAACCTTACCAGTTTTTGCCTGTGATCAGTTGTATCAGGAATAGTGTCACTCATGTAGATCTCATAGCCATAGCCTTTTATCCTGGAACGCAGTGCAGGATGCATTCCTCTTAACGCATCCAGGTTTCCTGCTGTGATCATTATAAAGTCACAAGGTACGGGATCTGTCTTGACCATAGCACCGGAACTGCGCCACTCTGTCCTGTGATCGAGAATTCCCTTTCCTGCAGGGCAGTAAGTAGATTCTGCTGTGATTCCAGTCCCATCATGTGCAGGAGTTTCCAGACCTCCGCTCTGGAACGGGTCGTGTCTGACATCCCCGAGAAGGGCACCGGCATGTGAACCTGTTGCATCTATATAAGGTGCTTTTTCTTTACCTCCGTTGGATACTAAAAGCTTGGGTATGTATGCTTCTTCTTTTGGCATGAACTGACGCATGACCATGAAGATCAATATTGCAGCAATAATGCCCCAGATCAACATTCCTGAAAAAAAAGCATAGATAATAATACCAAACACAAATATCATAATGAACATATTGCGCGCTTGTGTTCGTTTTTTTGCTTCCTGTTTATGGGCTTCTACGATCTCTTTACCCTTTCCCGCAGGTACTACCCGTATTTTGGGGTTATTATTATCCTCTGTATTATTGTATACCAGTACATCCTCTAATTCTTCTTTCGGAAGAAGTTCTGCCATGGCTTTTCCTAACATAGATTTCCCGGTCCCGGGAGTGCCCAGCATCATTATGTGCCTGCGCTGTGTAGCGGCTTTTCGTACTACTTCCACCGCATGCTCCTGACCGATCACCTGATCAATTAACAGTTCAGGTATTTCTATATCAGCAGAGGATTCCAGATCCAAACCGCCAAGAAGATCATCTGTAGATTCTACTGCATTAATATCATCATTATTTTCTGACAAAATATTCTCCGTTATATATATCTAAATATATATATACAATCTATAGTATTTATCTATGTATGTATGCACTATGTATACTTATATGTTTATAAACTTAGTTCAAAGAGAGAGATCCCGCTATAATTATATATGATACTCTCCAAAAGTTTTCGCATGAGCCTTGATATTAAAATGTCTACAGAAGAGATTATTGAAAAAGTAATAGCGGGAGAGATTAAACTTCATACCATTGATAAGTACGTTAGTCCCAAAGAAGCTGTAGCTGTACGAAGAAGTGCAATTGCTCAATTGACTGATACGGGTCTGGACAATATTGGTAGTTTTACTATTGATGAAACACAAGCCACAGCTCGTAATATTGAGAATATGATAGGAGCAGTTCAAGTCCCTTTAGGCATAGCAGGACCTATTATAATCAATGGAGAATATGCAATCGGAAATTTCTCTTTGCCCATGGCAACTACGGAAGGTGCATTAGTTGCAAGTACTAATCGCGGTTGTTCTGTGATCACAGCCAGTGGTGGTGCAGAGGTAAGAATTTTTAATGATGGAATGACAAGGGCACCGGTTTACCTGGCTAGAAATGCATCTCATGCAAAGGACTTTATTAACTGGATCAATGAGAACTTTGAAATATTGCAGGCAAAAGCAGCTCAAACCACCAGATTCGGTGAATTGCTGGATGTATTACCTTTTGTAGTAGGGAATAATATATATCTCAGGTTCAGGTTTGATACTAAAGATGCAATGGGAATGAATATGGCAACTATTGCATCAGAAGCTATTTCCGAATATATTACGCAGCAGTGTGATATTCAACTGGTATCTCTCTCAGGCAATATGTGTACTGATAAGAAACCTTCTGCTATCAATAATATTATGGGCAGAGGAAAGACCGTAGTAGCAGATGTGGTTATACCAGGGGAAGTAGTAATATTAAAATTAAAAACCCACCCTGATAATATGGTGGAAGTTAATTACAGGAAGAATTTGTTAGGTTCAGCCCGGGCAGGAAGTATGGGTTTTAATGCCCAGGCCGCTAATATTATTGCAGCTTTGTACCTCGCCTGTGGGCAGGACGCTGCACATGTAGTAGAAGCCAGCAGTGCTATCACAACCATGGATCTTACTAAAGAGGGAAACCTTTATTGCAGCGTTACTCTATCAGCCATCCAGGTGGGAACTGTAGGTGGAGGTACTGGTCTTGCTACTCAAAAGGAATGTCTAAGAATGCTGGGTGTAGCAGGTTCAGGGCAGCCGCCTGGTACAAATGCAACTAAACTAGCTGAGATTATAGCAAGTGCTGTACTGGCAGGAGAAATATCTTTAATAGGTGCACAAGCAGCAGGACACCTGGCAAGAGCTCATAAACAGTTGGGTAGAGGATAATAATTATGTTGTTTAGATCTTTGTTAGCAAGAGCAACAGCAATTCCATTCTGATGGTTTTTGATTTTTAATAACAAATCCTCTTCCTATTTCACTATCAATAAAATCTATCTTTGCATTTTCCAGGGTATTTAACATAGTTGGTGATAAAAAAATCCTGATGCCATTGATTGTTATTTCTTCATCGTTCTCTTTCTTGGTATCTGTCAGGGATATTCCATGCCTGATACCATTATATTCAATATCAGAAAGGTAAATGCGCAGTGCACAATGGTTCTTATTTCCCTTCTTCAGTAAGCTTTTTAATTCTACTACTGCAGGTTCAGTTACTTCCACCATAATATCACTTCTACTGTTTTAAAATGATATGTTCTAAATATGGTATCATACTATTAATCTTATGGTTTTATTCTCTTAAAAAAATCTGGAAGCCAGTGTAGAACTAACATGACAGAATTCCTTATATACACAATAATCACATGGTGCATCTTTGGCCTGCTCCGGAAGTCGGCCATGTTTTATTTTTCTGATTCTTCCCATTAAGATCATTACTTTTCTTCTATCAGTCCGCTTGATCTTCACTCTACGAATAATACCATATCTGGAATATTCTACCACACCCTGATCAACCGTACTGCTGCTATTCTCTTCTACCAGTATGGCTAAGGCTGTAAGCCTGATCCTGTCATTTTTCCAGATCCCTGTCTGTGGAGCCGTACCGGTGCGAATGATAGAAAGAGAGGCAATACCATCCAGCATAAGTATTCTATCAGGACTTCCTGAAAAGTGGAACTTTGATGAATATAAGATTGGTTCAGGATCATGAGGTGGGATCAGGTCAAGTAATAATTGAGTGCCAAATAATTCTACTGACTCCATAATTCCATTCTTAATTTTCTCAAAGTAATTCTGTACTTCTGTAGCTGCTTTTTGGATCATTTGAGGATCAATATCCAAAATTTCATCACTATAAATAGCAGGTAGTCGGATAATTACCCTATCCAGCAGTTCATGCAGTTTATTTTCTTTATTGTCAGATAATACAACTTCCGCATATTCATATGCCATTTCTTTTAATAGTAAGGATGCAATATAAGAAGAAGTAATTGTCCGAAGCGGTCTATGCTCTTGATAGGCATAATAAACTTTACGGGGACAACGTAAATACTCTGTTATATCTGAGACCTTGATATAGTTATTCATATTTGAAACACTTGCTTTATTGATATATCAAGTTATA
>MZXQ01000136.1:0-901 GCA_002926195.1 Candidatus Methanomarinus sp. HR1
GATGCTGTGGAAAGCGTGATAAATCTTCAAAAGAAGGTGTTCGAACAGTTGGGAATAACACCTGTCACAATTGAGAGGTAATAAATATGAAACACATAGGAATAGCAGTAACTGATCCGTTGGACTGGACTGCACAGGCACTTCATAACGCTGTAAACAAAGCCGGACATAGGCCGTTCGAATTCAGACTCCATGATGTCACTACAAGACTGCTTAGGGAAAATAGCCTTAATGCAGGAGGTATTTGGCTGGATACACTTGATGCACTCATAGTGCGGGATGTGGGTGGGAGTGGAACTGAGGATNNGATGTGTTATGCAATCTTGAAGAAAGCGGAGTGTTAATAGTAAATACACCCAAATCAATACAGACCGCAGCTAATAAATATATGACTTCATACCTGTTTAAGAAAAATGGACTTCCAACACCTGATACTGTACTTACTACCGATCCAAATAAGGCATTGAGTGCAGTAAAGCAATGGGGTAGAGCAGTGATCAAACCTATATTCGGTTATAAGGGAATGGATATTCACTGTCTCACGGATGATGCACATTCAATAGAGATTATGGAAAAAGCCCTTACCAGAAGGGGGGTGCTATATCTGCAGCAGTTTATTCCAAATCCCGGTAGAGATATCAGGGTATTTATTGTGAACAAAAGAGCAGTGGGAGCCATCTACCGGACTGCACCTCCCGGTTCATGGATAAATAACTTATCAAAGGGTGGTTCACCTGATGTATGTCATATGTCACCTGATATAAATAGCCTGGCATGTCGGGCTGCAGAGGCAGTGGGTACAGTATATGCAGGAGTGGACCTGATTGAAGCAAAAGAAGGATTAAGCGTCCTGGAAGTGAATGGTACGCCATCGGGTAAAGGAATATATGATGCCTGTGGT
>MZXQ01000136.1:975-1434 GCA_002926195.1 Candidatus Methanomarinus sp. HR1
CTGCAGTCATATTTTCAAGTTTTTTTGCACCTGTGATGGGACTGGTTGCTGGTTTTTTTAGTGTAGTAGTGTTTTTGTTATTAACTGATCTTAATGAGAATGAACAGATCATATCATTATCAGGATTGTTATATGTTGGAGTGGTCGCTGTGCTTTCACTTCTTGTCGGATATTTATTTCTTTATTTTTTTAAGCCCGAGATCATTCATGATTTGACATGTTATGCAAAAGATTTTATTACCTTTCCGGATTTTATTATTAGTACTTGTGGGATATGTGATATTTTATGTACAATATTCGGGGGTATTGTGGCGTATATGTTATTAGGTCTGGTGAAAAAATCAACTGCTTGATTTTAAATGTCATTGTCACCGGAAAATAAGAACAAAATCCTCCCTTCGGTCGGATTTTCTTGAGTATATTATCTTACAGATTATATACTATAAAAAGTCTCATGCG
>MZXQ01000008.1 GCA_002926195.1 Candidatus Methanomarinus sp. HR1
CCGAAGATTAGAAGATTCGTAGAATCTTCGCCTGGGGCTCTCAGAAGAGCCGAAGATTAGAAGATTCGTAGAATCTTCGCCTGGGGCTCTCAGAAGAGCCGAAGTATACAGGCGGTCCCAAAAGTCCAAAAAATAAAATTTTTTGACCTTAGTTCTTGATTTAAAGGCTTAATTGATCTCCTTTTACATGGGAATTTTAGTTTTGAGACGGCCTGTATAGAAAGGTTTAAGCATAATGCAAATAATAATGGGCGGTGCATCAAAACAGTCTTTCAATCATATCATATTCAGATCGGTGAAGAATTGTCCGATAAAATTTTACTGCAGGGTTTTAATGTAAAAACAGACGTAGCAAGTGCTGTAAATAAGAGGGCTCGTAGCTCAGACAGGCAGAGCACCTGGCTTTTAAATTGCAGAGTATATCCTCATGCATTTGAAGATACCAGATGGTCGGGGGTTCAAATCCCTCCGAGCCCGCCTTTTATTTATTCAGGGGATGAATGTAATAATGAATAATTCAGGAAATTTTAGTTTACTTGACCATCAGTTAATTCCACATCACATGGTACTATCAGAAAAAGAGGCGGCTCAGGTCTTAAAGGAATTCAGTAGTCTTCAGCCAATCGAAAAAGAGCAACTGCCCAAGATAAAAAGCACTGATCCTGTAATCATGGAGATCGGTGCTAAGGTTGGTGACATTATAAAAATAATCCGGAAAAGCCAGACTGCCGGAGAAGGAGAATTCTATCGTCTGGTGATTGAATAGGACTATAATATGATTGAAATGTATCAGGACCAAGCATTGATAAGATGATTTTATAGTAACCTGGAAGGAGGATTGCCGTGTTAAACAGGAAAATATTATCCAAAGCGTATTTTACCAGAGATAAAATAGTCAAACATCATACTGAATCATTTAATGATTTTTTAGACTATGGACTACAAAAAGTAATAAATGAACAAGGGACCATTGAGACCGATATTGAAGATACCTATGTAAAACTAGGAGAGATAAGGATAGGCAAACCTATTGTGAAAGAAGCTGATGGTGCACAGGACATGCTATATCCCAACGATGCAAGACTACGAAATATTAGTTACTCTGCCCCGATCTTTCTTGAAATGGTAATTGTACAGGGAGATCAGCAAAAAGAACCAGTTGAAGCAGTGATTGGTCAGCTTCCTATAATGTTGTTAAGCAAGTCATGCAACCTGTTTGACATGACACCCGAAGAAATGACAGGAGTGGGTGAAGACCCACTGGACCCGGGAGGCTATTTTATAGTGAATGGGACAGAAAGGGTCGTTATCACTCTGGAGGATCTGGCACCTAATAAGATATTAGCTGATTTTGAGATGAGGTATGGTGAAAAAATAGAGGTTGCAAAAGTATTCAGTGAACGCCGGGGATATAGAGCATTAGTAGTAGTTGAACGTGGCCGCAAATCGATTATTGAAGTTAGTTTCCCGTCTATCTCAGGACGCTTGAACTTTATAACATTAATACGTGCCCTGGGTATTGAAACTGATGAAGATATCGTGAATTCAGTTTCCTACGATCCCGAGATTATTAAGTTCTTACTTGAGAACCTGGAAGAAGCAGAAGTCCACACTCAAGAGGAAGCTATAGAAAAAATAGGGAGTAGAGTTGCTGCCGGACAAACACGGGAATATCAGATAAAAAGAGCTAATTATGTTATTGACAGGTACCTGTTACCGCATTTAGGTAATGAAGAATCTAATGGAATTTTAAAAGCCCAGTTCTTAGGGAGAATGGCAGAAGCCTGTTTTGAATTGGCACTGGGTAGACGCAATCCTGATGACAAGGATCATTATTCTAATAAGCGCCTTAAATTGAGTGGGAATTTAATGGAAGATCTGTTTCGGGTATCATTTAATCGACTGGCAAGAGATATAAAATACCAGCTTGAGAGGGCTAATATGCGTAATAGGGACTTGAATGTAGTTACTGTGGTCAGGGCCGATGTACTTTCAGAAAGACTGGCACATCCGTTAGCTACTGGAAATTGGGTAGGCGGCAGAGCCGGAGTATCCCAATTATTGGATCGTATAGACTATATAGCAGCATTGTCACATCTGCGACGTGTGATATCTCCACTTTCCAGAGCCCAGCCTCATTTTGAAGCGAGGGATCTACATCCAACACAATGGGGACGTATCTGTCCATCTGAAACACCGGAAGGACCTAATTGTGGCCTTGTGAAAAATTATGCACAGATGGTAGAGATATCTACAAAGATATTTGATACGAGTGACTTGAAGCAGACGCTCTTTAATATGAATATTGAACCTATATTAACTCATACTACAATTCTGGATGAAGGGCCCGGAACCTATGCAAACGAACTTGAAGCTCAAGAAGCTGATGCGGAATACATCAACAACGAGGGTGATTCACTTGAATAGGACCAGAGTCTTCTTAAATGGAGAACTGTTGGGTTATCATGATGATCCGAAAAAACTGGTTAACAATATCAGACAGATGCGCAGATCGGGTTCGATACCTATACAGGTGAATGTGACACATTATAAAAATACTTCAGAGGTTATAATAAGTAGTGATAATGGAAGAGCCAGAAGACCGGTTATTGTCGTTGAAAATGGGAAACCTCTAATTACTAATGAACATTTGGATTCGTTAAAAAATCATATAATAACTTTTGAAGACATTATCAAAATGGGGCTGATCGAGTATATAGATGCTGAAGAAGAAGAAAATACTTTTGTTGCAATTAATGAGGAAGACCTTACTCCCGATCATACTCATCTTGAGATAGATCCGTCACTAATACTGGGTATCTGTGCCGGTATGATCCCATACCCGGAACACAATGCTTCACCAAGGAACACAATGGGTGCAGGTATGGTAAAACAGTGTCTTGGAATCCCAATAGCAAATTTTAATCTACGTCCTGATACAAGAGGTCATTTGTTACATTATCCCCAGAAAGGTCTTGTACATACCCAGACCTCCAAGGTGATCGGATTTGATGAGAGAGGCGGTGGTCAGAATTTTGTTGTTGCTGTGGTTTCTTATGAAGGATATAATATCGAAGATGCACTTATCATTAATAAGGGAAGTATTAAACGCGGACTCGGAAGAAGTCATTTCTTGAGAACTCATGAAGGCGAAGAGAGGCGGTATCCCGGTGGTCAGGAAGATAAATTTGAGATTCCTGATCAGGAAGTACGCGGTGCTCGTGGATCTGAAGTTTATTCACAACTGGATGATGATGGTATAGTCAATCCGGAGATTGTAGTAGACCGAAATGATGTGCTGATAGGGAAGACCAGCCCTCCCAGGTTCCTTGAAGAACCAACAGAACTTGGTGGTTTAAGTCCTCAGCAAAGACGCGAGTCAAGTATTACCATGCGTTCAAATGAAAAAGGGGTTGTAGATGCAGTGATTCTTACAGAGAGTGAGAATGGAGCACGTCTGGCAAAAGTACGGATCCGGGATCAAAGGGTTCCGGAACTGGGTGATAAATTTGCTTCCAGACACGGCCAGAAAGGAGTAATTGGTTTGATCGTGCCTTACGAAGACCTGCCGTTTACTGAATCGGGCCTGGTACCCGATCTTATTATCAATCCCCATGCAATTCCATCAAGAATGACAGTAGGTCATATGCTGGAAATGATCGGGGGGAAGGTAGGTTCACTGGAGGGAAGACGCATCGATGCCACACCATTTTCAGGGGAAGCAGAGGATGAATTACGTCTGGGCTTAAAAAATGCAGGGTATTCCCATACAGGTAAAGAAGTGTTCTATGATGGGATCACAGGTAACAAGATGGAAGCTGATATTTTCGTTGGAGTGATCATGTACCAGAAACTCTACCATATGGTGGCGTCAAAAATACACGCAAGGAGTAGAGGTCCTGTACAGGTGCTTACCAGACAACCTACGGAAGGACGAGCCAGGGAAGGTGGTCTGAGGTTCGGAGAGATGGAACGCGATGTACTTATCGGACACGGTGCATCTCTAACTCTTAAGGAGAGATTACTGGACGAATCTGATAGAGTGATCCAACTTGTCTGTTCAAGTTGTGGAATGGTAGCTACTCAGGATAAAAGAAGGAACATGGTATTTTGTCCGAACTGCGGTGCTGAAACCGATATCTATCCGGTTGAGATGAGCTATGCATTCAAATTATTACTTGATGAGATCAAGTCCCTTGGTGTGGCTCCCAGATTAGTGCTAGAGGATACGGTATAGAGGTGATGTGTAAATGACATATAATGTTCCAAAGAGGATTAAAGAAATTCGATTCGGGTTGATCTCGCCTAATGAGTTTCGAAAAATGAGTGTTACCAGAGTAATCACAGCTGATACATATGATGATGACGGATTCCCTATTGAGATGGGACTAATGGATCCCAGGATGGGGGTTATTGATCCCGGACTCAGGTGTAAGACCTGTGCAGGGCGTGCCGGTGAATGTCCTGGCCATTTCGGACACGTCGAACTTATAGCACCGGTAATACATGTTGGGTTTGCCAAATTGATACGTAAGATGTTAAGAGCTACATGCAGAGAGTGTAGTGCTCTACTTCTGGATTCAACCCAGAAGAAACAATATCTTAGCCAGATCAGGACATTGAAAAAAATGGAGCAACCTATTGAGGATATCACTAACGATGCTTTTAAAGAAGCTAGAAAACCCAAGGTCTGTATGTACTGTGGAGCCCCACAGTTAGAGATTAAGGTTGAAAAACCTTCCACATATATAGAGAAGGGAAATGAGCATGACCATAAACTCATGCCATCGGATATCAGGGTCAGATTTGAGAAGATGACAGATGATGATATTGAAGTTATGGGTATAAACCCGAAAAATACCAGGCCTGAGTGGATGATCTTGACTGTATTGCCAGTCCCGCCTGTGACCATGCGTCCGAGTATAACCCTCGAGTCAGGACAGCGGAGTGAAGATGATCTTACTCATAAACTGGTAGATATTATAAGGATCAACCAGAGGTTCCAGGAGAATCGTGAAGCTGGTGCACCCCAGCTTATCATAGAAGACTTGTGGGAACTGCTGCAGTACCATGTGACCACTTTCATGGACAATGCTGTTTCAGGTGTTCCTCCGGCAAGACACCGCTCTGGCAGGCCTTTAAAAACACTGTCCCAGAGACTTAAGGGTAAAGAAGGCAGGTTCAGGGGGAGTTTATCTGGTAAGCGAGTTAATTTCAGTGCCAGGACAGTTATATCACCTGATCCAAATTTGAGCGTTGGTGAAGTGGGAGTACCTCTTGCTATAGCAAAGGAACTGACGATACCTGTTAATGTAACTTCCCGTAATATTGATCATGTACGTGAATTTATTAGAAGAGGAAGTGAGAAACACCCTGGTGCAAACTATCTGGAACGTGCAGACAACCGTAAGATCAAGATTACTGATAAAAATTGTGACGAATTGGCTGATACTCTCGAAGTAGGGTGGAAAGTAGAGAGACAATTGAAGAATGGGGATGTAGTACTCTTCAATCGACAGCCATCATTGCATAGAATGAGTATTATGGCACATGAAGTTAAAGTAATGCCTAATAAGACCTTCAGATTAAATCCTGCAGTATGTCCTCCATATAATGCTGACTTTGATGGAGATGAGATGAACATGCATGTTCTGCAGACCGAAGAGGCAAGAGCAGAAGCAAAAATGCTGATTCACGTCCAGGAGAATATTCTTTCTCCCAGGTTCGGTGGACCTATTATCGGTGGCATCCATGATCATATTTCAGGTATGTACCTGTTAACCAACGGCAAAAATAGGCTACGTAAGGAACAGATAATAGGACTTCTACGGAGTTCGGATATTCAAGAGATACCTGAACCTGCCGGTGAAGAGGATGGAATCCCCTACTGGACTAATAAACAGGTATTCAGTTATATTCTACCTGAAGGATTAGACATAACATATACTGCTGGAATATGTACCAGTTGTACTGAATGTAAGAAAGAAAATTGTGAACGTGATGCCTATGTGGTAATTAAGAATGGGCAGCTCATTCATGGTACTATTGATGAGAAAGGTATCGGAGCATTCAAGGGACTGGTCCTTGACAGGATTGTTAAGGATTATGGTCAGACTTTAGCTATCAAGTTCATTGATAGCATGACCAGATTGGCTATCAGAAGCATTATGCATTATGGGTTTAGTTTCGGGATAGATGATGAGGATATCCCAATTGAAGCCAATAACCAGATATTAGAGTTGCTGAAAGTGGCTGAGAAAAAGGTTATGGACATAATTATAGCATATAATGAAGGTAACCTGGAACCACTTCCCGGTAGGACAATAGATGAAACTCTTGAATTGAAGATCATGCAGGAACTGGGAAAAGCAAGAGATACTACCGGAAATATTGCAGGAAAATATCTTGGTATCGAAAATGCTGCTGTAGTTATGGCGACATCAGGGGCAAGAGGTTCCATGCTTAACCTAACACAGATGGCTGGATGTGTAGGCCAGCAGGCAGTAAGAGGTGAGCGAATTAGACGGGGTTATTCAGGCAGGACACTTTCTAATTTCAAATGGGATGATCTTGGAGCTGCTGCGCATGGGTTTGTAAAGAGCAGTTATAAGAGTGGTTTATCACCTACTGAATATTTTTTCCATTCTATAGGTGGGCGTGAAGGACTTGTGGATACTGCTGTTAGAACTTCGCAGAGTGGATATCTCCAGCGCAGACTGGTAAATGCTCTTCAGGACCTTGAAGTTCAATATGATGGGACTGTAAGGGATACACGTAATATGATCGTCCAATTCAAATATGGAGAAGATGGTGTAAATCCTATGAAAAGTGAACATATGAAACCAGAAGCTGTCAGGAAGATCATTGAATCTGTAACCGGAAGGGAGATAGAATAATGGCACTTAGCGAAAAAACTATAGATGAAACGACCAAAAACCTTTCACTGCCCTTTAGTGTTAAGAACGCCCTGGTCAGTGACCTGAAAAAAGTCAATGTAAGTAAAAAGGAACTTGAAGAGATTATTGAACGTATAATGGATATCTATAGTTATTCTACTATTGAACCATGTGAAGCGGCTGGTGTGGTCTCAGCACAGAGCATTGGAGAACCTGGAACACAGATGACAATGAGAACATTCCACTATGCTGGTGTGGCCGAGATTAATGTTACTCTGGGTCTGCCGAGACTTATCGAAATTGTAGATGCAAGGAAAAAACCTTCAACACCTATGATGACAGTTTATCTTGCACAGGAGTATTGTAATGACAGAGATAAGGCACGTGAGCTTGCATGGGATATTGAGGCTACGCATATTAGTCATCTTGGTAGTATTTCTACAGATATCAGTGAGATGACATTAACTATTGACCTGAATGAAAAAGTGATTATACACCGTAATATTACTCCGGCAGAGATAGCACAAAAATTGGAAGATGAACTGGGTGTATCAATTGTAGTTGAAGATAACCGTGTTATCATCAGACCTGAAAAGGAATCATATAGAGAACTGCTGCAGTTAGTAAAAAACACACAAAATGTAACACTTAAAGGGATCAAAGATATTAAGAGAGTGGTTATCAGGAAAGAAGAAAATATAGGAGAATATGTATTGTATACTGAAGGGTCTTCATTGAAAAAATTAGAGGGTATGGGTGGTGTTGATATGACCCGGACCATTACCAATAATATTCATGAAATATATGAAGTGTTCGGTATTGAGGCTGCAAGAAATAGTCTGATCAAGGAAGCAACAGATACACTGCGTGAACAGGGCCTGACAGTCGATGTAAGGCATATAATGCTGGTAGCAGATATTATGACCGTTGATGGTGAAGTTAAAGCTATAGGAAGACATGGTATATCAGGTGAAAAGGCCAGTGTATTGGCTCGTGCTGCATTTGAAGTGACTGTAAACCACCTGTTGGATGCAGGTATCAGAGGAGATATCGATGAACTACGCGGTGTGACTGAGAATGTTATTATTGGACAACCTATCAAACTTGGCACTGGGCATATTGACCTTGTTGCAAAACAAAATCCTCGCTAACGCTCGGATTTTCTAGAGTAAATAATCCTATGGATTATATGCTAAAACCAAAAGAACTTAAATAATAACGCCTTGTTGGTACAAAAACTTAAATGGGATGAATTATATGGATATCGATCTTAATAAAGTATTAAGAAATGTAGTTAAAACCGGAACAGTATTTATCGGTTCCAAGCAGACAATTAAGGCTGTAGATAATCAAAAAGCCAAGGTTGTGATATTATCGTCAAATTGTCCGAAGGACATTGAAGATAGAATTGCCGGGAAAGTTCCTCTTATTAACTATCCGGGAATTGGAATTGAATTGGGCACCACCTGCGATAAACCATTTTCGATTGCGGCTATGGCAGTTATCGAACCAGGTGAATCCGATATAATGGCAGTAAAAGCACAATAAAGGGATATAATTGAGTGAAGTCAAACTTAATTTAGATGGAATGCGCTATATAGCACTATTTGAGAAGTATACCGGAGCTACGGCCAAAGACTGCTTAATGGATGAAGAGAATGACAGAGTGATCTTTGTTGTAAAAACAGGAGAAATGGGCCTTGCTATCGGTAAGAATGGAGAACATATCACTAAACTTGTTAAAGATATCGGACGCCAGATTGAGGTTGTAGAATATAACGATGACCCGATCATTTTTATAAAAAACCTGATGCAACCTTCTAATCCGACTAATATCAAGATAGTGCATAAGAATGACAAGCGTATAGCTTATGTAGAAGTAAGAACTAAAGAGAAAGGTCTTGCTATAGGACGAAACGGAAAGAATATAAAAAAAGTTAAGATCCTTGCCAAGCGGCATCATGATATCGATGAAATTATAATATAAAAATAAAGGAAGTACTTCAATATGGGAAAAGGAAAATATGCAGCCCGTAAACTTATGAATAATAGAGATAAATTCAGATGGAGTGATAGCAAATTCTTAAGACGTGCACTCAGGCTTAATGTTAAAGCTGATCCACTGAGTGGCGCTCCGATGGGAAGAGCTATTGTTCTTGAAAAAGTAGGCGTAGAGGCAAAGCAACCAAATTCAGCTATAAGAAAATGTGTGAGGATACAATTAATTAAAAACGGAAGGCAGGTGACTGCATTTTGTCCGGGGGACGGGGCTATTAATTACATCGATGAACACGATGAAGTGACTGTGGAGCGAATTGGTGGAAGAATGGGAGGCGCTAAGGGTGATATTCCCGGAGTGCGGTTCAAGGTTACTGCAGTAAATAATCTTAGCCTTAGAGAAATGGTGATAGGCCGTAGAGAAAAACCAATGAGGTAACTGTATGTATAAATTATTTGACAAATGGGAATATTCGGATATTCAGGTGGATGATATGAGTATGTCGAGATATATTAATATCAAGCCTGTTATAGTTCCATATTCCGGAGGAAAACACGCAAAGAAAAAATTCAATAAGTCGAACCAGAATATAGTGGAAAGACTTATTAATAAGATCATGCTAACTGAACTTAATACAGGCAAAAAGATGATGGCTTACAGGATTGTTGAAAATTCTTTTGATATCATTAATAAAAAAACAAAAGAAAATCCGATACAGGTTCTGGTCAATGCTGTTATCAATGCCGGACCCAGAGAGGAAACTGTCAGGTTAAAATATGGGGGAATTGCAGTTCCGAAGGCAGTGGATTCAGCACCTCAGCGCAGGGTAGATGTTGCATTGAAACTTATTGCTAACGGAGCACAAAAATCATCATTTAAAAGCCGTCGCTCAATTGAAGAGGCACTGGCAAATGAGATTATAGCGGCTGCCAATTATGACGTAAAATCTTATTCAATTAATAAAAAGGAAGGAAAAGAACGCGTAGCAAAGGCTGCAAGATAGTGAGGATATAACATGGGACGAAGAAAAAAAATGGTTGAGCGCGTTACAGTGCTTATGAATGAACCCGAGATGATACGAAATATCGGTATTGTAGCACATATAGATCATGGTAAAACTACGTTAACTGATAATATCCTGGCAGGTGCTGGCATGATCTCAAAAGAACTTGCCGGGAGGCAGTTGTTCACTGATTCTGATGAAGAAGAACAGGAGAGAGGGATCACTATTGACAGTGCATGTGTCTCAATGGTACATGAATATCAGGATAAAGAATATCTTATCAATCTAATTGATACACCAGGGCATGTTGATTTTGGTGGTGATGTTACCAGAGCAATGAGAGCCGTAGATGGTGCTGTGATTGTAATAGATGCTGTGGAAGGTACTATGCCACAAACCGAGACTGTATTACGTCAGGCCCTTAAAGAACATGTTAAACCAGTGCTATTTATCAATAAGGTTGACAGGCTCGTTAATGAGTTACAGGTTGATCTTCAGGAAATGCAGAACAGACTTGGTAAACTAATAGACCATGTAAATAAGCTGATCAAAGGCATGAATGAAGAAAAATATAAAGCAGGGTGGCGAGTAGATGCTTCAAACGGTACTGTCGCGTTTGGTTCTGCGTTATATAACTGGGCGATAAGTGTCCCTTTCATTGAAAAATCAGGTGTTGGGTTTAAGGAAGTATATGATTTCTGTCACAAGGAAGACATGAAGAGTCTGGCAGAAAATTGCCCGCTCCATGAAGTGATGAATGATATGATCATACGGTTCTTACCCAGTCCCATTGATGCTCAGAAGGATAGAGTGAATGTCATCTGGCATGGCGATAAAACTTCAAAAACAGGTAAAGATATGATGGAGGCTAACCCTGATGGAGAACTGGCATTCATGGTCACTGATATTTCTATGGATCCCCATGCAGGAGAAGTTTCTACTGGTAGGCTCTTTAGCGGTTCTATTAAACGTGGTATGGAAATTTATGTCTCAGGAACTACAAATACTAACAGGGTTCAGCAGGTAGGAGTGTTCATGGGTCCTGAACGATTGGAAGTGGAAACGATCCCTGCAGGAAATATAGCAGCTGTTACTGGTATCAGGGATGCGTACGTAGGGGCTACTGTTTCAACAATAATGGATATGATCCCGTTCGAATCAATCAAACATGCCAGTGAACCTGTAGTTACTGTGGCAGTAGAAGCTAAACATATGAAGGATCTGCCAAAATTGGTCGAAGTGCTAAGGCAGGTTGCTAAAGAGGATAATACTCTTAAGATCACTATTAATGAAGAAACCGGAGAACATCTATTATCAGGAATGGGTGAGTTGCATCTTGAGATCATCGGTCATAGAATCGAAAGAGATAAGGGTGTAGAGATTACAACAAGTGCACCTCTTGTGGTATATAGAGAAACAGTACAGAAACATGCCGGCCCAACCGAAGGTAAGTCTCCGAATAGACATAATAGGTTCTATATTGATGTGGAACCATTAGATAATGAAATTGTAGACCTTATTAAATCCGGTGAGGTATCTATGCGTATGCCTGAGCTGGAACGCAGGAACAAGTTCATGGAGAATGGAATGGCAAAAGATGAGGCTAAAGGCATTACCCAGATATATGAGTCAAATATTATCATTAATATGACAAAAGGTATTCAGTATCTGAACGAGACTATGGAGCTTATTATAGATGGATTTGAAGAGGTCATGAAGGCAGGACCATTAACAAGAGAACCCTGTCAGGGAATCAAGGTTAGACTGGTGGATGCAAAACTCCATGAAGATGCAATACATAGAGGACCTGCTCAAGTGATACCTGCTGTTCGATCAGCGATCCATGCAGCTATGCTTATGGCAGATGATACTCTTCTGGAGCCGTATCAAAAGGTTTTCATCCAGGTACCTCAAAATAATATGGGTGGAGCTACCAGTGAGATCCAGGGTCGTAGAGGTGTTATCAGTGATATGAGCCAGGAAGGTGACATGACTATTATTGAAAGTAAGGCACCTGTGGCAGAATTGTTTGGATTTGCCGGTGATATTAGATCAGCAACAGAAGGTAGGGCAATGTGGAGTACTGAATTCGCTGGATTTGAAACTCTACCTAACAGTCTGTTAAAAGAAATTGTAACACAGATACGTCAGAGAAAAGGATTGAAGCTGGAAATTCCTAAACCCAGTGATTTTATCAGTCAGTGACACAAAGTTTAAAAGCATGAAAGTAATATGTACTTAAAAAAATCAATAAATATTAATAATAAAAATATGGAGGATTGAAAATGGCAGAGAAACCGCATTTGAATCTTGCAGTAATCGGTCATATCGATCACGGGAAATCAACTCTTGTTGGTCGACTAATGTATGATACTGGTGCAATTGAAGCGCACGTTATTGAGAAATATAGAGAAGAAGCAAAAGCAAAAGGGAAAGAATCATTTGCTTTTGCATGGGTTATGGACTCTCTTAAAGAAGAGCGAGAAAGAGGTATAACTATTGATATCGCACATCAGCGTTTTGATACTGATAAATACTATTTTACCGTAGTGGACTGTCCGGGACACCGTGATTTTGTTAAGAACATGATCACAGGCGCATCCCAGGCAGATGCTGCAATTCTTGTGGTATCAGGAAAGGATAGTGTTCAGGCACAGACAAAAGAGCATGTATTCTTATCCAGGACCCTGGGAATCAATCAGTTGATCATAGCAATCAATAAAATGGATGAGGTCAACTATGATGAAGCAAAATATGAAAAAGCAGTAGAAGATGTTAGCGTTTTATTAAAAATGGTTGGTTTTAAACCAAGTGAAATTAGTTTTATTCCGACATCTGCTTTTGAGGGAGATAATATAGCTTCATCAAGTGAGAATACCAAATGGTATAAAGGTCCTACTATTCTGGAATCACTGGATACTCTAAAAGAACCTGAAAAACCCACCAAGCTGCCACTGCGTATCCCGGTACAGGATGCATATACTATCAGTGGTATCGGTACTGTTCCTGTCGGACGTGTGGAGACAGGTACAATGAAAAAAGGAGATAAGGTTATTTTCCAACCAGGTGGTGCATTAGGTGAAGTAAAATCAATAGAGATGCATCATGAGGAAGTACCTGAAGCAGTCCCAGGTGATAATATTGGCTGGAATGTAAGGGGTATTGGTAAGAATGATGTTAGAAGAGGTGATGTTTGCGGGATGGCTGATAAGCCGCCAACTGTAGCTGAAGAGTTTACAGCACAAATTGTTGTACTGCAGCATCCGTCTGCAATTACCGCAGGGTATACTCCTGTGTTCCACTGTCATACAGCACAGGTAGCCTGTACATTACTTTCACTTGATAAAAAACTTGACCCGAAGACAGGTGAGGTAAAAGAGGAAAATCCTTCATTTATAAAGACAGGTGATGCAGCTATTATAACTGTAAAACCTACCAGGCCACTTGTTATTGAGAATGTGAAAGAGATCCCTCAAATGGGACGCTTTGCTATCCGTGATATGGGACAGACAGTCGCGGCTGGCATGGTTATTAGTATAAAGGCGAGGCCTTAAGCCTCTCCATTTTCTTTTTTAATTAATTTCGGAGTAATTATTAATGGCACAAAAAGCAAGAATACGACTCTCAGGTACCAGTCCGGAAACACTGGATAAAGTATGTAACCAAATTAGGAGTATTGCAGATAAAATCGGTGTTAGTATCTCAGGTCCAATCCCTTTACCAACAAAAAAATTAGTTGTACCTGTTTTGAAGAGTCCTGATGGCGAGGGAACTTCTACATGGGATCACTGGGAAATGAGGGTTCATAAAAGACTTATTGACCTTGATTCTGATGAACGGGCACTGCGACAGCTTATGCGTGTTCAGGTACCAAAGGACATTAGTATTGAGATTGTTTTGACTTCATAGTTATATATTTTCTATTATATGTTGTAATTTATCGGGTTCATACATATCAGCATTGACAATTATACGTTCTAATCCCTGAAATTCCCTGCATTTACTCTTCATAAAAACAGTATTTCCAAGTAAATATAGAGTTGGAAATATTTCTTTCATTTTTTGATCAGGTTGTGCAAATCCCGGTGGTGTACCTGAAAGGTCAAACATATCTGCCAGTTGAAGTTCGATAGGTGTATTACACCTGGAAGTACAATTAGGTGGCTGTTCATTATAGAATCTGGAAGTATGGCAGGAACGAGCATATGCAACAGCAATGAACTCAAAATGTGCTGCAACCGGCAATCCAAGTTCAACCGCAGCTTTGACGGTATTTGGTTCCATATCGGTTTCTAGTGCACAGATACCCAGATTGGTAATTAGATCAAAGGTCCGGGTGTAATTCAGGTTTGTTTTAAGAAAAGCTTCTTTAATAATATCAGTTTCATCTCTTAGTAAGTGTTCAACCCACGGACAGGCTTCTGATGTGTGTACAATTCCACGTCCTGCTGCAATTTGGTAAAAATTATTTGTTGAATTACTGTTATATAGTGAATATAATATCCCCATATCATTTACTACGAGTCTGATTCCGGATGGTAATGCCTTGATATATTTTAGCATTTTTTCATAATGCTTTTGTGGAGTGATAGGAGTGATTACTGATAAATGCTCTATTTTATTAGCAGTTTTTCTTATTTGATCAAGTTTGGGTAGTTTGAATACACAACTTTCGCTACCCAATCCGATCTTTAAGTTAAATCTGTCAGATAGAGCTCGTATCTGATCTAATTTTGTGATATCTGCGGTACGAATCTCAATCATGTTAGTTCCAGTTAAGTATAACTTGATATATCAAAAATGCTTCGCATTTATATATGCCTATTAATCCTGATCATGTGCATTTGTTTATTAGATATCAGCCAGCATATTCCGCAAGTTATATACAAGGTAATCAAAGGTATAAGTAGCAGGATACTCAAGAAGGAATTTCTTCATTTGAAGGAAGGGTGCAGTGATCATCTATGGGCTCCAAGCTGTTACCACGGCTCTGTGAGTGCTGGCTTATGTGCTTGAGAAATATATTATAGCATACAATACATATGAGCATAATAGGAGATAATCCTGAAAAATCGCTCTATACAGGCCCGGGACATTTGTCCGGGGTATACCGGTGACTTGAAGCACAAGAAAGTTTCTTGTTAACCTTCAAGTGTCAGATTACGAATGACATATGTCATATGCCACAATTCTAAAATTAAAAATGTGAACGAAATGTGCATTTTCGATATATCAAGTTATACCTAATATACCATTAAAAATAAGTGAGTATAGCAGCGATCAAGATTTCCCAAAGGCTCTCGCACTTCAGTACAGTAAAGAACGCTGGAAGGCTTATCTGCTGTGTTCGAGATGGGTACAGGAGTTGCCCCTCCGCTATGGCCGCTATACTCAATATATGAGTTTATACTATAAGTGCAATCTGAATATCGCCTGAAATGAGTCCCGAAGGACTCACAATCTAGCAATCCTACTTTATAGGTTAGCAGGTTTGGCACGGATTATTAGTAGCCGCGGACTGAACACCTCGTTGCCTTGGTGCGTACATCCCGACTCTATCAACCTCGTCTTTTACGAGTACCCTTAATGTTGTCTCTTTTTAGGATGGGTTTCGGGCTTAGATGCTTTCAGCCCTTATCCCTTAGTGCGTAGCTGCTCGGCATTGCCCTGCCGGACAACCGATCGACCAGTGGCACCGCTGCATAGTTCCTCTCGTACTAAATGCAGCTTTCCTTCAGACAACGAACACCTCTAGTAGATAGTAACCGACCTGTCTCACGACGGTCTAAACCCAGCTCACGATCTCCTTTAATAGGCGAACAACCTCACCCTTGGCCGCTGCTGCACGGCCAGGATGGAAAGAACCGACATCGAGGTAGCAAGCTTCCGGGTCGATATGTGCTCTTGCCGGAAACGACTCTGTTATCCCTGAGGTAGCTTTTCTGTAGTCAATGGCCCCCATCAAGGAGGCACATTGGTTCGCTAGACCCGACTTTCGTCTCGCGATTCCCTGCTTTGCGAAATCACGTAAGGCTGACTTATACTCTTGCACTCTTCAGTGGGTTTCCGACCCACTTGAGTCAACCTTTGGGCGCCCTTGATATCTTTTCAAGGGCGTGGCGCCCCACCCAAACTGCCCACCTACAGGGGTCCTCCTCTCGGAGTTAGGGCCGTAATCTTAAAAGGGTAGTATCCCAGGGGCGGCTCCACCCCGGCTGGCGCCAGGGTTTCGATGCCTTCTACCTATACTGTACATCTAAAATCACAACACAACTGCAGGCTGCAGTAAAGCTCTACGGGGTCTTCACTTCCCCCTAGAGGTCTCTAGACTCTGCACTAGAATGTAAAGTTCACCGGATTCTGGCTAGGGACAGTAGAGCTCTCATTGATCCATTCATGCGAGCCGCCAATTAAGCGGCAAGGTACTACGCTACCTTAAGAGGGTCATAGTTACCCCCGCCGTTTACAGGCCCTTAATCCCGTTGAACCGGGGTTTCAGGTACCTGCACTGGGCAGGATTCACTGACCGTACTAGTCCTTTCGGAGTTGCGGTCAGCTATGTTGTTATTAGACAGTTAGAGCTCCCTGGTCACTGCGACCTGCTTTCTTCAAAGCAGGCACTCCTTCTTCCGAAGTTACGGAGCTAATTTGCCGAATTCCCTTAGCCAGTGTAATTCCGTCACACCTAAGCCTTTTCAGCTAGGGGCACCTGTGTCAGATCTCGGTACGATCATTTCAGCTCCCTTTTCACGGTCACCTGGGATAAGCCGACTTTCGTCATAACATATTCATCCGCTTCTCGCTATTACAGCTCTCCACAGATTTCGATGCTTAAACAGCCTGACATATGACTGCTCGGCCTACCCGGATGCGTCAGTTTATGTGCTGAATGGTACAGGAATATTAACCTGTTTCCCTTTTGATATACTCGAGTTACGGTATATCTTAGGATCGACTAACCCTCGGCTGACGATCATTGCCGAGGAAACCTAGCCCCTACGGCGATCGGGATTCTCACCCGACTTTGCTGTTACTACTACCAGGATTTTCATATCCGCTCGGTCCACAGGACTTTACAGCCCTGCTTCTGCCCAAACGGATTGCCTTTCTACAAAATCACCTTTCGGTGTTCCAGGGTATCGGTGGTCGGCTTTAGCCCCGTCCATTTTCGGGGCCCCAAGCCTTGACTGGTGGGCTGTTACGCACTCCTTAGAGGTTAGCTGCTTCTAAGCTCACCTTCCAGTTGTCTAAGGCATAGGACTCCCTTTAGTGTTGACACTTAGCCGACACTTGGGGACCTTAACCCTGGTCTGGGTTGTCTCCCTCACGGACTACAAGCTTACCCCGTAGCCCGGACTCCAACCTTCTACGACGACGGCGGTTTCGGAGTTTGAGAAGGGATCGAGGAATTTCTCCCCCGGGTTCCCCATTCAGTGCTCTACTCCGCCGACTATCTCCGGTTAGGTCATGCTGCGACATGTTTCGAAAGGAACCAGCTATAACCCAGCTCGATTGGCCTTTCACCCCTAGACACAGGTCACGCGAGTGATTTGAAGATCAACACCGCTTGCGGCCCTCCACGTAGGTTTCCCCACGCTTCAGCCTGCCCACGCCTAGATCGCTGGGATTCGGGTAGTACCCAAGAGACTCCACGCACTTGTATACGCCGCACCTCACCCGAAGGTTGTGTGCTTGTTGCTTTCACTTTGGCTAACCAAATTCTATTTGTTAACCTCGCCACTTGAATACACTCCCTGGTCCGTTCTTCAAAACGTAAAATACGACGCCGGCAATACTGCTCGTACTACAGCCTCACGGCTGATTCCTTTGCAGTACAGTTCCTTTCGCGCCGTATCGCTCCATCACCATCCGATTTCAGGCACTTTGCACCTCCCTTCTTGGGGTACTTTTCAGCTTTCGGTCACCCTACTATTACGCTATCGGTCTCAAGATGTATTTAGTTTTGGAAGTTGATGCCTCCCAAATTCCCGCGAGATTTCCAACTCACGGTACTCAAGAATCCGGTCTCAATCCTTCGATTTACATTTACGTGACTATCACACTCTATGGTCTGACGTTCCAGACAAGTTCAACTTAATCGATTCGGATTGTAATAGACCGGCCTTATAACACTACATGTCCCTTTTGTTTCCAAAGGGATTCAGTTTGAACTATGCCGTTTTCACTCGCCGTTACTTACGGCATCTCAATTGATTTCTTTTCCTGCCCCTAATAAGATGTTTCAGTTCGGGGCGTCCCCTATCAATTAGTATTGATTAACACTTAAAGTGTTAGGAGATCCCATTAGGAAATCCTCGGTTCAATGGCTCCATGCGCCTCGCCGAGGCTTATCGCAGCTTGGCACGTCCCTCATCGGCTCTTGAGCCAAGCCATCCACCGGATGGTATAATTACCAGAATCCGCTTTACTATATTTCAGTAAGCGTCCAGGTTGCACTTACGTATAACGGTATCATAAAATCAAACCTGTGGTATTTTGGTTTGTTCTCCACCCTTCCTTAAGGTAATTACAACCCTAAGTGCATTTAGTGTAATAACTACATCATACTCGTACAGATATGAAGTTTAAAAAACTTTATACATGTATAGCCAGTTAACGGCATGAATATCAAGTAGTTGATGGACCCGCTGGGACTCGAACCCAGGGCCTCTGCCTATTTTGCTTCCGGTTAAAAAACCATTGGTTGCAAAGGCAGCGATCTTCCAACTGATCTACGAGCCCTTTATTGATAAGCTTAATTTTTAAGATAATCAATTGGTATCGCACATTCTTCGGATCAACAATGAATAAGTACTGGCAGTCTATCGGCTTCTGATCGGCAGTGAGTCCAGATCAAATGTCTGGGCGTTGCGTTAGGAGGTGATCCAGCCGCAGATTCCCCTACGGCTACCTTGTTACGACTTAACCCCACTTGCGAAGCCCAGGTTCGAACGTGTTAGAAGCACGCCCTCACCCAGACCCCACTCGCATGGTTTGACGGGCGGTGTGTGCAAGGAGCAGGGACGTATTCACCGCGCTATGTTGAAACGCGATTACTGCGGATTCCAGCTTCATGAGGGCGAGTTACAGCCCTCAATCCGAACTACGATTAGGTTTAGAGATTTCCATCCCCTTTCGAGGTAGGTACCCATTGTCCTAACCATTGTAGCCCGCGTGTAGCCCGGGAGATTCGGGGCATACTGACCTACCGTAGCCCGTTCCTTCCTCCGCTTTAGCAGCGGCGGTCCCCACAGTGGTCCCATCGTTCCGAAGAACATGCTGGCAACTGTGGGCGCGGGTCTCGCTCGTTGCCTGACTTAACAGGATGCTTCACAGTACGAACTGACGACGGCCATGCACCTCCTCTCAGCGATTCAGGTAAGACCTTCAGCCTGACCTACATAGTGCTGTCGCTCCCGGTGAGTTTTCCGGCGTTGAATCCAATTAAACCGCAGGCTCCACCCGTTGTAGTGCTCCCCCGCCAATTCCTTTAAGTTTCAGCCTTGCGACCGTACTCCCCAGGTGGCTCGCTTAACGGCTTCCCTGCGGCACCAGACACGGACGCACCGTGCCTGACACCTAGCGAGCATCGTTTACAGCTAGGACTACCCGGGTATCTAATCCGGTTTGCTCCCCTAGCTTTCGTCCCTCACCGTCGGACCCGTTCTCGTAGGGCGCCTTCGCCACAGATGGTCCCCCAGGGATTACAAGATTTCACTCCTACCCCTGGAGTACCCCCTACGTCTACCGGTCCCAAGTTTAACAGTATCCTTTAGCAGCCTGACAGTTAAGCTGCCAGATTTCCCAAAGGACTTATTAAACAGGCTACGGACCCTTTAGACCCAATAATATCGGTTACCACTCGGGCCGCCGGTGTTACCGCGGCGGCTGGCACCGGTCTTGCCCGGCCCTTGCTATTAAATGATATCTATTCATCTAGACAGCCAGCACTTAGTACTGGCACTCGGGGTTCCCTTATCGCGGTTTCCCGCATTGTAAAGTGTTCGCGCCTGCTGCACCCCGTAGGGCCTGGATTCGTGTCTCAGAATCCATCTCCGGGCTCTTGCTCTCACAACCCGTATCCGTCGTCGGCTAGTAGGTACGTTACACCCACTACNACCTGATAGACCGCAGACCTATCCTTAGGCACAAAAGCTTTGAACCAAAGGGCATTCCAGCATCCTTGATACATCCGGAATTATCCCCAGTTTCCCGGGGTTATGCCGGACCTAAGGTTAAGTTATCCACGTGTTACTGAGCAGTTCGCTATGTTTACGAAAAACATTTAACTTGCATGGCTTAATCGAACCCCGATAGCAGTAACCTCTGGCAGGATCAACCAGAATTGTTGATCGCACACATAGGAATTGATTTAATGATCGGGATTTTTGAGGTTTGTCCGATCAATTTTCCGATAGTATATAAATACACTACCGATCAGAATTAACCGAACTGCCAATACTAACGTCAGACGAAAATTACATCTCGTCTCCATATTTGAATGTATCAAAATCGGAGAGCAACCCATCACTTCAAGGATTTATTCCTTAAATCCGGGTCAACGCCAGGTAATGATTTTGATGAATAAGGCGGTGATCTAGGAAACATTATATATGTTTCCAATGTTATATAATGTTTTTCGTCTCGCCTTTGTATTCGATGTTTCCGATTTCCAAAGGAGGACGAAATATATTATTTTGTTTGTTCAGAGGTGTTTCCCTGTTCAACCAAAGTGAGCTTTCATTAGTACATTAGTATATAATGGTTGTGGTCATTAGCGATTTTTACTTAAACTTTCTTCATAATATTAATACAAACTTCAAGATCTTGTTGAGTATTAACATTAATTACTAACTCATGATCCTCTAAAATATAATTATAATCGTCCTGTTCCACATCAATAATATCAGCATTTACGATATTAATTCCAATAGGAACGATTAATTGATTATAATTATTAAATACAAGTTCAGGATTTAGGCCGTAATTAAAATAACTAGATATTAGATTATAGACTGACAGAGCCGACTGGGGAACTTTTTCATATCTATCAATTATCTTATTTATCATCATTGAAGTTACCATCGGCAGATCAGCCATAATTATTAATATGGGCCCTTTAGTATTTGAATCAATAACTGCTTCTACCATATCTGAAATATAGGTATTACCAGATGTATTGATTACCCTGGTAATATTAATGTGATCATTATTCTCAACATTTGCAAGCCAATTTTCAGTCTCAGGGCTGTTTGGGGATATTGCTACGAAAATCCGGTCTATTTTTGACGAAACACTGAGAGCCCGAATAACATATTCAATCATTTTAATTTCATTAATCTCAATCAATGGCTTCTCTACAGACAGTTTCATACGTCTGCCTTTTCCACCTGCCATTACCATGGCATCCAGATTACCAACCCCTTATTGAAAATAATGACTAATGATATTAAAGCGATTAACCGCCCCATCTCGTTACAAGTACCTATACAATCTCCATTTATCCCACCAAAATGCCTTTTTGATATCCCCAATATAATCCAGGATGATATATTTGCCAGTATAAGTGCCACAAGACCTGGTATCCCAAGACCTATAATGCTAATTGACATACAAACTATAAAACTCAATAAGAAATCTTTTGAAAAAGTATTATCAACAATAAATGATCCCATTCCCTGATGAATTGGTTTACCCAGCCATGCTATGGTTATCATCGAATGCTTGGCAGAAACTTCTGCAATTAGCATTGCGGCTCCTAAATATAGATATGTCTGTGAAACTGCAAGTATCCGAATATTTATGAATAACAATAGAATATACAGGACAATAAAAAAAACACCGCCCACACCAAGAGCACTATCTTTCATTGCATTAATTTTCTTATCCCTGCTTCCATGGGCAATTATACCATCCCCAAAATCCGATAGTGCATCAAGATGATTAAGGCCACATAGAAAATAAATAATAATTACAACCAACACTGCGCTCAACCCGGGAAGCCCTGGTAGTAGTAGCATCAGACAAACAGCAGATAATCCGATAATTAAACCGATAAGTATCCCCACGATAGAAAAAAGATATGTATGCTGTAAAAGATATGCTAAACGATCTTTCTTACCAGCAGGTAGAGTCGTAAGAAATCCAATACCACCTATTAATCCATACATCACATCCATATAAGAGAATTTCATGTGAATCAAGTTTTATTCTTACCTCATAAAAGGATTATCAATAATAACCAGCATAAGATAAATTATCATTGAAGCTATAGTTATCAATTTAATAACATTCTCAATATCTTTAGTATCCGGCAATACAAATTCTCTTCCTATTTTATATTCCCCTGGTTTTTCCAGTTGTATACTAAGTGCTCCTGACGTTGCCGCCATGGGCCATCCGGAATTTGGAGATGAAGTGAGAGTCCTATCTCTTATGCACACTGTAATTGTATTTTTAGGATTACCTCCGAAAAATGATGCCAGAGTAATAAAGATCAAAGATAATCTGGCAGGTATCCAGTTTAATACATCATCTAATTTGGCACTGGCCCACCCCAATTCAATAAATTCCGTATTTTTATACCCTACCATAGAATCCAGAGTGTTTACTGATTTATAGGCAAGTGCCCCGGGAACACCCAATATCAAATAGTATAACAAGGGGGACAAGATAGTATCCACAAAATTCTCTGAAATGGATTCTATTACCGCGCAGACCATATGAGGTTTATCCAATCCGGTTGTATCCCGACTAACCAGAGCTCTAAGTTCCTCTTGAGCTTTCAAGGATTTTTTAGAATTTATCAAGTTCATTATATTCCAACCTGTACCCAGTAGCATCCTGAAAGAAAAAGTAGATTTCAGAAAAAATGCAAGAATTAATAAAGATATTGTTTCTGGTAACATCTGTGCTGTAATAACAATAATTATTCCAACAATAAAAGATGTAAAAATCATCACCACAACTAAAAAAATACCATGAATTTTCTTATTTGAAAATGGTAATTCTTGTAGATACCTGATACCTTTTCCCATCCAGACAACCGGATGTATTGCACCAGGTGGTTCCTGGAAAATGATGTCAAGAATAATCGCCAACAATAAGACTTCAGTACAAGGAGAAAAGAAAAAATCGGGAATATTCATAGAAGAGGTTCCACCACTTTCTTCCAGATTTTCTTAAGGTCCCTTATATTTCCTTCACAATTTATCAGTTCTTCAAGTACTGCTTTGGCAACATCAGGTCTGTGAAGTAGATCACAATCCATACAACTCCATATTTGATCCCCTGTTGATCGAGTTATCATTTCCCCCTTTGTTCTTTCATCCTCACAAGGATAAAATGGACAGAAACAGAAAGTACAATCCTGTCCCTCAAAATGGCAGGGGTAATATTCGCAATCTGTATTACTGAATGTTTTCCCTCGTTGAAGTGCTTCATGGATACTTTTTTTTGCAAGATACTTACCCCAGAGTTCCATTGATTTAGAAAAAGTATCGATTAATTGTTGATTTTCTTTATGAGACCTGACCGCTACCCTGATATAATCCTGGTCCAACCGCCTAAATGAACTACAGTCCCGTATAAGTATACCTAATTGCTGCATACACCTGGTGATCATAACAGAATCCATGCCAAAATCATGTATATTAATAAGAATGAAATTTGTACTGCTGGGTACAGGATCAAATCCTCTTATCAGACCAAGATTTTTTATTAACCAGTCCCGCTCAATATTAATAAGTTCTCTTGACTGTTCAAGAAATGCAGGATTTTTATAATGAGTGTCCATTAACCATGTTCCTACAGCAGCTGGAACTGAGCCAACATTCCAGGGAATTCTTAAATTATTCATCTTAGAAGCAATTTCTCGATGAGCGATCCCATATCCAATTCTTATTCCCGGTATAGTAAATATTTTGGTTAGAGAACGAATAAGAATGAGAAATGGATTGTTATTTACGTATGTACTCATACTCGAAGAAGGATCACAAAGTTCAATGAAAGCTTCATCTATCACCAGAAATGTTTCACATTCCTGACATCTTTTTGCTAATATTTCCAGATCTGTTTTAGATATAAATGTTCCGGTAGGATTATTGGGATTACAAATGATCACTAATTTAGACCTGTTAAGCATATCATCTGTTATTGTCCCGGAATCTCGATATACAGCCTCATATTTTATATATTCCGGGACTGCCCCTGAAAGTCTTATACTTAATTCATATTCACCAAAAGTAGGTTGGGGAAGTATAACCATATCTCCATTATCAAGTATAGTCTGCATTATTAACCTGATCAACTCAGATGATCCGTTTGAAGGAATTATATTCTCTAACTCTACACCTGAAAATCTTGCAGCTGCTGTTCTCAAATCAATATATTCATTGTCCGGATACCAGTCGATATTCTTTAGAGTCTTGTTAATGACCAATTTTAGTTTTTCTTTATCAGGCGGTCCGAATGGATTACAATTAGCACTAAAATCCAGTGGTTTCACTCCACTTTTTCTTAATTCCCGTACGATCCTGCCTCCATGAACACAAGGTTCAATATCAACTGCAGTTTTTCTTATAAATTTATCAATATACATCACTGTTATGAACAGTAGATCACTATTCATAACTATTTCGAATTAACCATTAGATTCAAACCCAAATTTGTTTTGAGTATGCGTAAGTCATTTATAGTGTGCTGTAAATATATAATTTAGGGAGTTAAATAAAGGGAGTTTAAGAATTATGAAAATTAGAGTAGTTAGCTCAAAAGACGAAATAATGTTATTGAGTTCTGATGAACGGATTGTTCACCTTGCTTTCAGGCCTTCTGATAAAGATATTTTTTCTTTGATCAAGACCTGTCCGGGAATTAAAGCCATTCATGTTCCTTGTTCCTATGAAAAGACAATCTCACGATCTATTAGAATGTTTTTGAATATGCAGAATATTGCATTATTAGAAGGTGATGTATGGGGGCATCGTAAGGACATTAATGAATATTATGAGATAAAAAAAAGTTTTATTGATAGGATCAATGAATTAAAGAATGAGGGGAATAACGAGAAGGAAATCTTTAAAAAAATGAAGAAAGAAACCCGATTAAGCCAGGATCTCATTAATTATATAATTGATTCCTGATATATAATAGAACAAAATCCTCCCTACGGTCGGATTTTCTTGAGTATATCGAGTTATACTTGATATACTATGAAAAAAACGGACTCGCCGCGATTCGAACACGGGTCTGCGGGTACCTCCATTTACTACCAACAGCAGTAAGATTCCGAAGCCCACTAGGATATCCTGGCTACCCTACGAGTCCACATTGATATGTGAATTGAATAATCATGAACAGGATGATTTATTTCAAGTTATACTTGATATACTATAAAAAGTTATGTATAATAGATATCAAATTGTTAATTTTTCTTTAATTCAGTAATTGTTATATGTCTCCTAATTAAATAATTATCTATGCCATCTATTGTAACAGTTCATGATCCGCTTCACGGGCATATTCGGATAAGCCCCTTAGAATCAATGCTGATCAATACACGTGAAATGCAACGTTTGCGCCGTATTCAGCAGTTGGGACTGGCAGATATTGCTTTTCCAGGAGCCAATCATACCAGATACGAACATAGTATAGGTACTATGTATGTGGCAGATATGATTGCACATAGTTTAAGGCTGAATAAAACTGATATTCAAAAAGTAAGGATAGCGGCACTATTACATGATGTGGGACATTCTGCATTTTCACATTCTGTTGAAGCTATACTGGAAAGAAACCCATATTATACACCTGTAATAGACGGAGTACGAATTGTTAATCATGAAATGTTCACCCGTTATATAGTAGCAAACAATTTCATTCAATATGAAAATATTGCCAGGGAGATCGAAAAAGAACTTAACCTTGACCCATTGTTTTTTTTTAAGGAAATATCAAATATTGCCACAGGGCATATAGATGATATTGAAAAACCTTATCTTGCCCAGATAGTATCAGGTGATATAGATGCCGATCGGATAGATTTTTTAATGCGTGACTCTTACCACACCGGCGTTTCATTGGGATTGATCGATGTTGAACAGATTGTAGGCAGCTTAAGCCTGCATAATAATAGGATAGTGTTGGAAGGTAGTGATAATTATAACGAAGAAATGTCAATAGCAGCTGCAGAATCCATGCTTATTGCCAGATCACATCATTATTCCGCTATCATCCACAATCCAATCACCCAGAACGTTCGTGCTATGCTTTTGAAGGCACTTGAAGATACTCTTGATAAAATCAAGGACCATTCCACAGTAGTCCTCAATATATCTGAGTTCTTTACCGTCTATAATGACGGAGATATGCTGAATTTTATCAGAGAGCAAGGACCTCCTTCCGCTATTGACTTATTGCAACGAATAAGAGAAGGCAGGATCTGCCACACTATAGTAAGGTTCAATCAGAAAGCACTTAAACCGGGCTTAAGGATGACTTTGTCCACTATTGCCCGTTATGGTATTGCAAAGAAAATGTTTGAACAGGAACTTATAAAGAGATTAACTCAGTTATACAACTTACCTGTACTGGTCGATCTTTCCGTTGCCGGGGGCGTGCCTAAGAGTACCCGCATCATATATAGAAAAGATGAGCATTTCCTGTATGATGAATCTGCCCTTGCCAACGGACTGGTAAGGGCTATCTCCCGCCAGATATCGTTGTGTATTTTTTCCGGATCAGTTCCCGATAATCAGAATATGAACACAGAGGATATACTTAATATAATAGAGGAATTATCACCTGACCTTTTGCGTTTCATCAGAAATGAGAAATACCTCAATATTGAAGGTATTATGCTGCTTTTTTATTGTATGCATGGCTTATTTTCAGAAAAAGATGATAGAAAAGTAATTATTCCACGTATCAGAAATATCACCTGCCTGTATGAAATAGTCAGACATCTTGCTCAACAGGAACATCTAAATCATCTTTTTGATTATCAATTCCATATGAAGTATGGTTTTGCTTATTCTGATAATTTGTTCGAGCATATCCAGATATTAGTTGCCATGGGTCTGGTAGATGAGGATCTTCGTTATTATGATAAGAAAGGACACTGGAGTCAAAGATATGAATATGTCCTGACCCACGATGGTTTGGAATATGGAAAAAATATTGCAGGATATTATTCAAAAGAAATGAAGCAGATCACTGATCATCTGATAAGGCATAAACATGCCATACCCAGAGATATGGTAAGCATACCTATTAGCAGGTACCTCAAATAATCTTCGTAGACCCTTTATAGATATCGCGATTCGGAACAAATGAAGGATGTGTGGCATGAACGTTTTAAACATGAATAATAATTCCAATCATTAGGCAGAGAGGATTCGGGGGATGTACCCCCGACATCTAAAAAAAGGTATAATAGTACGTTCTCTGTAGCTATCATTTCGATCAGATTTAAATCAGACTATTAACTGCGCATCCAATCATCCCAGCCCTGTGCCTGCTGGTCTAAAATGTCTGTAATATCCTCTATAAGTTCTGCCGGAACACCGACCACCAGTTCATCATCTAACAGACCTGCATTCTTGGCAGCCCCATCACATCCAATAGAGACATTTAATTGACCTGTCGTATAAGGATAACCTGTAGCATCCGCACAGGTGGATTGAATACCTGCAAAGGTAGAGGTCACCCGACCGCCGTGTCTGTAGATCACAGCATGAACGATCCGTCTTGCAGCCAGTACATTTGCAAAGATAACAATAACATCCGGTCTAATCGGTGTCTTATCAAGCGGAGCGACAATAGTAGCAACTATTGACCCTGGAGTTGGCCTGGGCATGTTGTCCACTACTCGTTTAGCAATGCCAAGTGAGATTTCTTTATCAAGTTTATTAAAATAGAGCGACCCGGATTTGATATTATCAGGATAGTCCATAAGTCCAATGGCAGCCGCACCACCCTTACAGGTATGTTCGGGTTCTGTTGCCAGAGTTATTATATCTTTTTTTCTTGCATTTTGCAGCATCTGACAATATCGTAGTGGTTCCTTGACTATTTCCATTCCGTCCGGAATTACTTCTTTACGGGTTAACAGTGAAACCGCTACTGGTTTTCCTTCTAAGTTCAATATATTAACTAGTTTTGATGAGATTTTAGAATAATCCATATTGATTCCTCCTTTTTTTTCATGAGAGTTATTAATTATAAGTCTTATGAATTTGAGTTTATCTACAATATGCCCCAGATATGCCAATCCGGCTTAGACCAACCTGTCCGAACTTTTTTAATACACTACATTCTCCAAGGGTAAATACTGTATCTCCCAGCATAGCCACAGCGGGTGATTGTCCCCGGGCTTCAACAGCTTCCATAACATCCAGGGCACGACTGCTGATAAGACCGGTCTGGAGTGCAAAATCCCGGGAAATTGACATGAAATTCTTAAGACCCGGACGTTTCAGTAATGTTGTTAATGCATTGCTTCCAACCCTGTTGATACTATTAAGAGCTTCTCCATTACCAAGTACAGAAGCAGTATTAACTTCCCCTAAACATACCCATGATACCTCAGTCTGACTAAATGGTATGGTATCTGTTTGACCGGTACCCGGTGCTCCGGGTTTGATACGCATTACTACTCCACCGGTACATTGACCGGATACGTCGCCCATCCCTGTTTTATTCACTACTTCAGCACAATGAGCAATGGATGCTACCTGGTTTACTGTCTTATGAAGATTAAAGAGAGTATTCAGAGCCAGTGCCGATGCCAGGGCAGCCGCACCGCTGATACCAAACCCGAATCCCAATGGAATATCACTTTCCAGATCAATGATCACCTGTGAATGTCCAGGCTTTAATAGTCCCTTTATTACATACTCTACAGTGGGAAGATCTATCTGTTTTCCATTAAACCTAATTACTGAACCTATGTATGAAGTATCAACAGTAATTGTAGCAGTCACTCCTGCCTCAAGACACAACCCACAGCCAATAGAACCGGCTTTAACGGGATTTTGATGCTGTCTTACTGCAAAGAAACCAGTTATATGAGCAGGAGCGTATGCTCTCCCTAACATCCCCAAACCTCGATGATCCTATCTATAATAGTTCTGGCAATAGCGGTTTTATTACCGCTTACAGGGCCAGTCCCAATTCCGCTCGAATCTAATATACAGACTGTATTTTCATTACTTCCCATTCCTTCTTTCCCAACATCATTAGCTACAACCATTGAAAGCCCATTTTTTTTCATCAGGTTCTGCGCACTGATAAGCAATTGTTCTTTGCTTACGTTAGCAAGGGCCTTAAACCCGATAACAGGTAGACCAGGAAAATCTTCCCTGACTGTTTGTAAAAGTTTGGGTGTGGGGTAGAGAGTTAGCGTAAGTTCGTTTTGCTGTGATGGAATTTTCATTGCTTCTGGTTTTACAGTATAATCTGATATAGCGGCTGAACTTATAAGAAGATCACAACCCTTTTTGATCTCATCAAGCACACAACAGATCATATCGCAAGTGGATACAGCTTCTATTTCTGTTATACCATAGAGTTCTCGCTTTTTCGGATGTATAAGTACAACATCCGCTCCCCTGTAATAGGACTCCTGTGCCAGTGCTATGCCTGTTAAGCCTGATGCCCTGCTGGTCAATATCCTGATAGGGTCTATTCTCTCCATAGTCCCACCACCTGTGATTATTATTCTTTTATTATTCAAACGACCATCACCCAGTAACCGTCTTACAACAAGTACAATATCTTCATTTGCAGCTATTTTGGCAGAGTGTTCTTCTATTACAGGATCTATAATATGGATGCCCATGGCTCTAAGTTTATCAATATTATCTCTAATGGCCAGATGGTTATACATAGAACCATGCATTGCCGGAACAATAAGTATCTGTTTACCGCTGCCTAAGGCTGTGGTAGCAAAGGTGGTAACTGGCGTATCATCGATCCCTACTGCTATCTTACTGATAGTATTAGCTGTACACGGGGCTATCAACAGTAGATCAGCAGAACCTTCCTCACCGCAGTATTCCACATGTTCTACTGCACCGGAGATCCTGGTGATCACAGGAGAAGCTGTGGCATAATGCAGGGCATCAGGGTGAATAATATTAGTTGCAGCACTGCTCATCACTGCCTTTATCCTGGCTCCGTGTCGTATCAGTTCTCTTGAGAGTTCAATGGTCCGCACGGCTGCAATGCTGCCTGTGACTGCCAGTATAATGGTCTTATTATGCAAAGTATCTGATAATGTCTGGTATATCTGTTGTGTGGGATGATCTGTCATAGTCATAACATCATTTTATCGAACAATTTCGAAGAGTATATGTAGTCATCAGTAAAATCAGTTACTCTGAGGGATACATAATGGAAATAAATGGTATCGAAATAGAAGACACATATGCAGAAGCATTTCCTATAAAAATTGCAAGAGTACTGATCACCGGCGCTACCAAACATTGGGCACTTGTAGCAGCCACAGAAGCAACCGGATTCGGAACATCGGTTATTGCATGCCCGGCTGAAGCCGGCATTGAAAAAGTCGTGTGTGGCAGTGAAACCCCAGACGGTAGACCTGGCGTTTATGTTCAGATATGCACCTTCGGGTACAAAGGACTTGAAGAGCAATTGATGAACAGACTGGGTCAGTGTGTACTCACAGCACCCACAGCCCATATGTACAATGGATTACCTGATGCGCAGAAGCAGTTTGACACTGGTTTTAAGCTTAAGTTCTTTGGTGACGGACAGGAATTTGAACTGGATGTCGGCGGGCGTAAGGCTTTCGGTATTCCTATGATGGAAGGTGACTTTATTACCGAGCACAGTATTGGTGCAGTAGAAGGTATTGCCGGAGGCAATTTCTTTATGCTTGCTGAGAATAAGATGGCAGCTCTGACTGCAGCAGAAGCAGCCGTGGATGCTATTGCCGAAGTGGAAGGCGTTATAACACCATTCCCTGGTGGGATTGTAGCCAGCGGTTCAAAGGTCGGTGCAAATACCTATTCATTTATGCATGCAACTTCCAATGAGAAATTCTCACCAAGTATTAAGGATAAAGTCGAAGGAAGCAATGTACCTGCTGATGTGAATGGTATTTATGAGATAGTGATTAACGGACTTAATGAGAAAGTGATTTCAGAAGCCACCAGAGCAGGAATTGAAGCTGCCATACAGATACCTGGAATGAAGAAGATATCTGCAGGTAACTTTGGCGGTACACTTGGTCCTTATAAGTTCAAGTTACACGATATTATGAAGTAAGGCTTTTGGTCTTACTTTTTTCTTTTTTATTAATTAAAAGCAATATTGATGATTTAATTTATAATTCAATTAAAATTAGTATTATGATATAGTATAATTTGGAATTTATAGGTAAAAGGTGAAAATGATCATATTTACCATAATTGTTCATAAACGATCAGGAAATCTCATAAAAAAATAGAAAGATATAAATCACACCAATAACTCTAACAGATGCAATACCATATAAAAAAAATAGCAAGAACTCTTATTTCAGGGTGAATGGAATGCTGCAGAATAATAATACAATAGGAATAGTATCAATAGCATTAGCAATTTTAATTATTTTCGGATTACTTCTATTTTTCAATATAACTTTTGATCCTGAAAAAGCTATTTCAGCCGGATCGGATAAACTAGAGTGGATAAATTATTTCATAAAGTTTTATGTTATTATCAGTGTGATCGGTCTGAGCGCTAATTTAATTTTAATGCATATTATATTTACTAGAATGAAAGGATTTTATGAAGGGTAATTAGCATGTATAATCAGATAGAACGATTTACTTCAAATCAGATCACAGTTCATTTTTTGGCTGCAATGTCCTTGATGATATTATATATTACAGGGATTCCACAGCTATATCCCGAACATCTCGGGTGGATCATAGACCTGATAGGCTTATCAAAAGTTATGTTCATCCACAGGATAGCTGGTTTCGGACTAATATCAGTAGCTGTTTATTATCTGATATTTTCGATCATATCCATTATTATTAATGGCAGGAGATATTATGAAAAGATCATATTCCCGAACTCCGGTGATATTTTAGATTATGTAAATGATAACCTGTCAATACTGGGACTGGAACAGCAGAGAATTGATTATGATAAATACAGCTGGCTTGAAAAAGGTTTGATATGGAGTGTAATTCTTATAGATTGTATAATCATGGGTATAACAGGCATTATCCTATTTGCACCATGGACATTTGCATCCGTCCTTCCACAATCAACTCTATTGACAATCAAAATAATCCACGCAGGTTTAGCTATTGTAAGCCTTTGCGTTATTCTGCCGCATTTTTATTTAGTACATTTAAGTCAGTTCAAATTCCCTATGTCAAATACTATGTTCACAGGGACGATATCAGAAGAAGAAGCACAGGAGGAGTATCCCAAGTGGTACAGGGAAATAACAGGTGAAAAATATGATTGAAAAGATCGGTTTCCCACTGGTATTATTCTCAATGCTGACAATTGTCCTTGTTGAAACCGGAATATGGACTAGCGGAATTGTTATAACTATCGGACTTAATCTGGCCATACTGCTGGTATTAATTCAGATCATAGCAATTCTGTATGGATTCACCAAATCCCTGACAATATTCAACAAAGCACAACGTCATCCGCATTATTCAACAGCACGGACGGCTTCGATTAACAAAGAGGATTAATCAGAGAGTGGTACTAAAATGACAAAAGTGATTATTGGTTTTATTGTTATTATATTAACACTTACTATTATAATTTTTTTCGGCAACCTCAATTATAATGGGAACCAGGCTCAGGCCGCCCATTATATTGGAAATGGTTCCTGGTCGGATGAGGCATGTGAGGGTTGTCATTCAACTGCGGATACAGATGTACTTAACTCATACCATGTACAGAATGTTAATAATAAGTTCATTGAAGCAGAGTGGAATATCCTGCACTTGAATTTACTTGATACAACTGCAGGAAAAAGAATAGCAGCAGGATGCGATCAGTGTCATATACATGGTATTCCCGCACATAGTGCCTCAATCGCTACTGCCGCTGCAGAGGTAGAATGTACTTCCTGTCATTTTAGAAAAGATGATCTCTATACTGTTCATGATACCGATGGAATTATCGGAGGAAGTATAACCACAGATTGCGCAACATGTCATCAGGAGGATAAGGACAGTGATGATGGTATAATTGACTGGACCAGCCCATCCGAAATAACATGTGCCAGAGAATGCCATTTGAGTGATGTGGAGGTCACTGCGCAGATGTGGGGTAGTGATGACTATAACAGATACGATGTACATGCCAATGCGAATGTTACTTGCTTAGAGTGCCATGTAACTGAAAATCACCAGATAAGCAAAGATAGTATCGTCAATTTTTCAAAACCATCTGACAACACCTATCCAATGAAACAATGTATAGACTGCCATGCAGGTATCACACACGGCATGATCGTTGATGCGCACCTTAAAAAAGTAGGGTGTGAAGCATGTCATGTCCCAATTCTCCCTGGCGGAGAACTATCCGGAGGTATGCCAATATCATCTATAGATTATTCAACAGGGCATAAAAAAGTTACATATAGACACCAGGATTTCCTGCCCTCATTCGGATGGTTCAACGGGATTACAGAGGGAATACCTCATTCATGTGACAAGGAAGACCCTGATGCAATTCTTAAACCCTGTAATGTGATCAGCATAACCTGGTGGGATGAAGGGAATGATAAAAATATTACGAGTAATCCCAACTCAAGTACACTTAGAGGTATTCCGATCTTACTTTCCCATGTAAGGGCTGCCGGTATAATTAAAGATAGCAATAAGAGCATTAAGAACATGCAAAATTTCGATTTTAATTATGATAAGATCCCTGACTATCCCGATGCTGTATTGAGAAATACGGATGCATATTATCCGGTAAGCCACAACATTGTATCGAAAGAAAGTGCACTTGGGAAGAGCGCACTATGGTGTGCTGATTGTCACGGCAATACATCTGTAATAGACTGGATCGCCCTGGGATATGAATCTGACCCCGCCCAGACCGACCCACCAACAGATTTTACCACCTATGAAGTCACAGTTGAGATAATCCCGGAAAGACCAAAACCTGTTGAGGTGATTAAATGACAACAGAAGAGGTAAAAAAAGAAACTCCAAAAAAGAAAAAGGAGTCAGGTAAACAAGTGGTCATCCCATTATTGCAGCATATTGGCATAACCTGTAAACCGCTGGTGAAAGTAAAAGACGAGGTTCTGATCGGTCAGAAGATCGGTGAGAACAGTGATGGCCTTTGCGCACCGGTCCACTCAAGTATAGCAGGACATGTTGTTGCCATAGAAGAACGACTTCATCCACTATGTGGAAAAATATCAAGCATAGTTATTGAATCTGATGAGACTAACAGGGCAATTGAGTATAACCCACATAATAACCCTTCAAAAGAAGATATTATTAATGCAGTACAAGAAGCAGGAATAGTTGATCTTACCGGATATCCTTTGTATGATATGCTCACCACATATAATAGAATAGATACTGTCCTGATCAATCTAACCTTTCCAGGCGATGTTAACAGCAACTGTGCTCCCGAGAACATCCCAAAGATCATTGAAGGGATGAAACTACTGATGAAAGGGTCAGGTGCACTGGATGGTGCATTTATTATTCACAAATACAATCAATCGCTATCTTCGGTGATAAAATCCAAGCTGCATGATGAGAATATTGAAATATTTACAGTCAAAGATAATTATTCCCCGACTATGGCAAACCTGTTAGCCTATGAGATTACAGGTATTCCGGTTCCGAATACACAGACCCCGCTGGATGCAGGAGTAATACTGTCAAGTGCCAGCGGAGCACTGGCAGTCACCAGGGCAGTGAATGAGGGGATACCTCATATCGAGGCCAATGTCACTGTTTCTGGAGCTGTACGCAACCCTGGCACGCGACGTGTGAATATAGGGACAAGTTTCAAGGAAGTAATACAATCAAGCGGCGGGTATTCGGGCGAACCCGGTAAGATCATCATGAATGGAAGCTTGAACGGGACCGCCCAGCCAAATGACGAAGTGCCTGTGATCAAATCCACGACTGAGATCATTGTTCAGTCTACTGATGAAGTATTGTGTGAGAGCCCGGGTCCATGTATACACTGTGCACGCTGTGTGGATGTATGTCCTGTTAATATATTACCAGGCAGGATCGCTTCATTTTCTGATATGGGTATGTATGATGAATGTTTTAAAATGCACGTTAGTAGTTGTATTGAATGCGGTCAGTGTTTTTATGTCTGCCCTTCGAATCGACATCTTGTACAGCTGATCAAGTTTGCCAAAGTAGAACTGGTTAAATTACTTACCATTCCGGATGAGGAGGCTACTCCCATTCCGGGATGTCAAACATGTGAGAATCCCTGCCTGTTAGGGGAACCATTTATTTCAGGAGGTATAGCATGAAACTGACTGTATCGCACCCGGCCCACATAAGAGAGGGAGTTACTATTAATAAGATCATGTGGAGTAAGATCGCTATACTGTTAGTACTTTCCTTGATCTCAGCAGTAGTGTTTGGACCAAAAGCACTGGCAGTAGTATTGATAAGTGTACTAGCTGCAGTTCTTACTGAGGCCGGCATTCAAAAATTAACAAAACAGGAATTGACAATAAAAGATGGAGATGCTGTATTAATAGGATTGATAATGGCACTACTTCTCCCACCAACTGTTGATCTATGGATCCCTGTCGTTGGAGCATTCTTTGCCGTTGCTCTGGTGAAGCATGCGTTTGGCGGTCTTGGTTCAACACTGTTCAATCCTGCCATAGCTGCATGGGTATTCATGAATATGTCATGGGGAGCACTAACAGGATCCGAATCCATACCATATTTAAGTGGATATACGGATCTTTTTATTGAATTCGGATCCGGTAGACTGGCAGAAGTATCTTCTATGGTTTTGATCATTGGAGGATTGTATCTAATATATAAAAAATATATAGACTGGCGTATTCCGACTCTTTATTTAATATCAACAATTGTGATGGCACTACTAATTGGAGAAGAACTTTCATATGTGATTACAGGAATGCTATTTCTTGGAATATTCATACTTGCTCCTGACCCAACTACATCACCTATCACAAAGAAAGGTAGATTTATATATGGGATATTATGTGGTATACTAACAGTGGTGTACGGATATCTTACATATGATTATGTTGTAGCTGTGCTGTTTACTGTTTTCTTTGCCAATGCCGTAGCACCATTTATTGAGAAAAATACCTTCCCTAAGCCTGTTAATGAGGTGAGCGCATGAATAAAGAATATGTTATGGTAATGGTAAAAATAGTATTATTGTCAGTAATTGCTGCTGTGATATTAGGTGCCCTGTATATACCTACTCAGGCGCAGTTAAAGGTATATCAGGAAGAACAAAAACAGTTATCGTTAAAAATTGTAAATCCTGACGCCGACCATTTCGAACCTGTCAAATCAGGTGAAGAAACATTATATTACCTGGCATTTGATGCAGGTAATAATTTAATAGGTTATTGTTTCTTCCATGATCAACCTGGCTCACAGGGAACGATTACATTAGCCGGGGGAGTTGATACTGGATATACCGTTACCGGAGTGAAGATCATGGCACATTCTGAAACACCTGGTCTGGGTGCGAAGATCACTGAAGAGTCTTTCACCGGTCAGTTCCCCGGGGTTGCAGAGGATGACCTGATGCTTTCAAAAGACGGGGGAGCAATAGATGCGATCACAGGAGCTACTGTTTCGTCTGTGGCAGTGATAGACGGACTTCATGCAGCAATGAATGAGATTAAAGCAAATGAGTAAATTAATTTGAGGAATTTATTATGGCAGATATGACAATTGCAGGTGAATTTTTTAGAGGAATTGTAAAAGACAATCCGGTATTTGCTCTGGTACTGGGACTGTGTCCCACACTTGCAGTAACTACATCGGTAGAAAACGCTATTGGTATGGCAGGAGCAACTTTGTTTGTCCTGGTCGGATCAAATGTCATGGTATCTGCGCTGAGAAAACAGATACCTCCTATAACCCGTATTCCAATGTTCATTATAATAATTTGTACTTTTGTTACTATAATTGATATGGCAATGGAAGCTTACACACCACCATTATATGAAGCGTTAGGAATATTTATCCCATTGATCGTAGTCAACTGTATTATCATCGGACGGGCCGAAGCATATGCCAACAGGAATACGATAAAATTCTCTGTTGTTGATGCACTTGGTATCGGAGCCGGTTTCTTTGTCGCGCTGGTGGCCATCGGTGCGATCAGGGAATTGTTAGGTACAGGAGAGATTGTACTGTTCGGATTAAAATTGATAAGTATACCAATAGAACCAGCTACATTCATGATCCTTCCGGGAGGAGCATTCATGACTATTGGTGTATTAATGGCAATGGTAAATTATAATAAGATCAGAAAAGCCAGAAAGGGGGCATAATAAATGGAAGATAGTTTATTTTCAATTGCAGTAAACGGGATATTTGTTCAAAACTTCCTGCTTGTCCAGTTCCTTGGGCTGTGTTCGTTCGTAGGCGTATCAAAAGAAACTAAAAGTGCCGCAGGTATGTCAGCTGCTGTGTTATTTGTCATGATAATAGCATCAATAGCTTCATTTTTGATTTATACTTATCTATTATTACCGATGGGGCTAACATTCTTAACAACAATTAGCTTTATCATCGTGATAGCTTTTCTTGTACAGTTAGTTGAGTTCATTATTCGCAAATTCAGTCCTCCTTTATACAGGTCACTGGGTATTTTTTTACCTTTGATAACCACCAACTGTGCTATCCTTGGTGTTGTGATACTTAATACAAGACTTGAGTATGGTTTTGTTCAGAGTGTTTTCTATGGTATTTCAGCCGGCCTTGGATATACTATGGTTATGTTGTTAATGGCTGCTATCCGTGAGAAATCCAATGCAATAAAGGTACCTGAAGCTGTTGAAGGATTACCACATGCATTCTTTATTACTACGCTGTTATCAATGGCCTTTGTTAGTTACTTCCAGGTGATCCCAACATGAACCCGGTAGCAATAATAGGCGGATCTGCCCTGGTCATCGGAGGGATAGGGTTTTTTGTTGGTATCGTTCTTATATGGGCATCACAAAAATTCGCAGTTGAGACCAATCCTCTTGTTGATGAGGTAATTGAAGTACTACCCGGTGCTAACTGCGGAGCATGCGGGTATGCAGGTTGTGCTGATTTCGGTGAGAAAGTTGTAGATGGACTGGCACAAATTGATGGTTGTCCGGTTGGCGGTTTTGATACTGCTAAACTTATCGGTGAACTACTGGGACAGGAAGTGAAAGAAGCTGAGAGCATTTATCCTTTTGTCAGGTGTAATGGCGGTTTAAACTGCACAGACAATATAGATTATGTAGGTATTGAGGACTGCAGAGCGGTTATGATGACATCTATTGGTGAAAAAGGATGCAAATATGGGTGTATGGGACGTGGAACATGCGTACGGGCCTGTCCATTCGGTGCAATTGAGATCGGTGAGGACCGTTTTCCGCATATTAACAAGAACTTATGCAAAAGCTGCGGTTTATGTGTAGAGGTTTGTCCTAATGGTGTAATGGTTATGGCAAATGACAGCGAACAGGTACATGTACTTTGCAGGTCACATGATAAAGGAAAAGCCGTAAAAGCTGTATGTGAGTTCGGATGTATAGGATGCAAGATATGTGTAAAGAACTGCCCTGCAGATGCTATCACGGTAACAAATTTCTTAGCTGAGATCGATCAGGAGAAGTGTACTAATTGTGGACAGTGTGTTGAGAATTGTCCGCAGAAGTCGATCGTGATGAGATCAACTGGTGTTGAGGCAGCATCATGATATATAATTTTTCATAGTATATTTTGTTATGTTAAAAGCCTTTATCTTTGATATGGATGGAGTGCTGGTAGACTCTATGCCTTACCATGTTGATGCATGGATAACAACACTTAATGAAATAGGCATCAATATCTCCAAGCAGGATCTCTATGATATTGAAGGATCTAACAATGAAGGTTTGATCAACCTTGTTTTTTCCAGTAATGGAAGAACGCCCGGGCCTCATGACTATGAAGATCTTGCAAAAAGAAAAAACAAGATCTTTAAAAATATTAATAAAATTCATCCTTATAAAGGAATGGTTGATTGCCTTGACCAATTGAAAAAAAAGTACCGGCTCGGTGTAGTATCAGGATCAGATAACAAAATAGTACACTTAATAATTAATAAGTTCTTTTCTGAAGTGTTCGATATCGTGATCTCAGGAGATGATGTAGAAGAAGGAAAACCATCACCGGAACCTTATCTGAAGGCTGCGGAAATGCTTGGTTTTTTACAGGATGAATATATCGTTATTGAAAATGCCATACTGGGTGTTGAGTCAGCAAAGAGTGCAGGCCTCTACTGTGTAGCAGTTGCTTCATATATTGAACCCAAAAAGCTGGAAAAAGCAGACCTGATTTTTAATGAACATAGCGAACTTATAAAATATCTGGGTCATTATCTCACATGAATAGATACATCACAATATTCATCACCATGACTCAGCAGCTTGATTATCTCAACTTCAGCTAATGATCCGAATGCATATTCAAGAGCACCTTTGAATATCTCCTTGTGCATATGACATTTACTAGGATCATCAGCATAAGCGCATTCATGAACTGTATATTCCATTGAACTCTTTCGTATCTCCCAACAAGATCTGATCTGCTTATCAACTACTTCAAATGCTTTTGTGAACGTTGCAAGATCCCAGTATTTTGATCCGTATTTCTGTTCATGGTGGATCATGATCTGTCTACCTAACCTGCGACCGAAGGCCTGTACTTGTTCAAGGAAATCAATGTTGTCAAGTGTTTTAATAAATTTCACGAATTCCGATATCACAGAAGGTACCTTATTGATATTACCAGATAATGATATGAATAATTCATTGGTCTTATCATCGATCATAGGAAGGTGTTTCATGTAAATGTATGTACTGGTAATCTCAGGACTATAATTATAACCGCTTCTTTCGAGAATGCTAATAAAAATATTCTTTATATTCTCCACAGCTTTCATATTTCTAAATCCATGCCGTATTTTGAGATTATCACCTTCAATATATATCTTATCAACAATACGCGAAGTCTCAGCAACAGTTTTTATAGTATATAGGAATTGAGAAAGAGGCATTTCTTCCAGCGGACGGCTGTCTCCACCTTCAATGGTGAGTATGGCTTTAGGGATCTTCCCGATCAGCAGATCCTCATAAAAATTCCTGTGAATTGTAACAAGGTTGTAGTTGCTGGCACTATGCTCACTAATAAGGCGGTTCCAGAATTTAGAATGTGATGCAAGTTCTTTCTCAATATGTACCATATATCCCAGGTTATCTATCAGGTCCTGTATGGCTTCATCATTCGTCTTCTTTTGTCTTAGTTCGATCTCAAGCTCACCCAGTTGCGGATGTACTGAGATAATGCCCAGACTCTTATATACAGCCAGAAATTTACACATTATTATTGCTAAAAAATATATGCGTTCTTTATAATTACTATTAAGAGTAATAGATAAACATACAGGATGATCATTATCATCGCAATCGATCATAGTTTCTATGTGCCAGCCAAAATCCCTGCACATATTATTGACATATTCCTGTAGTTCCGGAATGGTCGTAATACTAAATGGATCGATCATATAATCAAGGGTTTGTTTATCAATAATAAGCCCTTTTTCTTTTTGTAATAACCAGTGAAAAACAGGTGCCTGGATAATAACCTGATCGTCCTGAATTTCCTTAAGATTGGTTATTAATGACCTGGCATCATCAATACTGTCATAATATTGAAGTGCTATTTCTGTAAGTTCAATAGCATCACGAATAGCTGCGCTAAGATTACCATGGTGTTTATCTATCAAAGGCTGTAATTTTTTTATATAATCAGGTTCAATTGCAATATGTTTTCTCTGTGACACAATTACTATCATTAATGATATTATTATAAATATTTATTCATCAAATCTCACATTAAGGCTCTTTTTGTTCATTAATACTAAAAATATGATAATCATATATATATTCATGCCATTTAATAATGATAAATTATACCTCAAAGCTTAACTGAGTTTAAGAGGACTAAAAATGAAAATCGCAAAAAAGATCCACCTTGTAATTGATAGATCTAAGAATTCCGATAGAGCTACGGATCAGGCCGTAATGATGGCAAGAAAACTTGAGGCCGACCTTTCTTCATTATATGTGGTAAATACGCATATGTATCAAACCCCGAAAGTGATCGGGGCTATGTTACGGACAGGAAAAAAACATCTTAAAATAGTAAAAGATAATGCTTTGGAAATTGGTGTCAACATTACTTCATCGAGGATTCTTGTAGGCGGCCCGACAAATGATATATTAAAAGATGTGAAATCTAACAGATCAGATCTTTTAATTATAGGTGCAGGAGCAAACAGTCCCAAAGGCAGTGTTCCTGATAAACTTATTCGTAAAGCCAAATGCAACCTGCTACTGGTAAGAGGCGATCAGAACGATGGAAATTTCAATAAGATATTGGTACCGATCAATAATCCGGACCTTGAAGCACCATTATTTGCAGTGAACCTGGCCAAACAGTATAATGCTCAACTGACCACATGTCATGTGATTGATGTAAAAGCAGGACTAACAAAGGAAAGAGTAGTATATCTTCCTGAAGCCTCTAAGGGCAGTATGGCTCATATACCTCATAGTTTACTTGGTGAGAAAGTCCCTCTTACACCAGCATTGATTGATAAGTTGAAAAATAACATGACAGAGAAAGGATATAAAATAACCTGTACAGTAGCAAAGACTGCAAAAGAGGCAGGTATCGAAGCAAAATCAGTTATCTTAAGTGGCCGGCCTTCTGTTGAGATTAATAAATATGCCACAGAAGGGAACTTTGACCTGATAGTCATGAATCATACAAATAGAGGCAGACTATCGCGGTTACTAACAGGCAGTGTCTCTGAGAAAATCGCCAGGAATGCTTCTTGCTCTGTAATGATAATAAATAACGCATCATAAAGATTCGTCAAAGACGATTAATTTATATATATCATTCGTATATAATGCATATTAATCCGGGTGATCTGATCATCATGAAGAATCTGCATAAATAATCACATAAATCAAAATAAAATATCATTATTAAATATATGGAATTAATAAATTCATGGTAGGTAAATCAATATGAAAAGAAGGATCCAGTTACTGGTCGATAGTTCCCGGGATTCAGATGCTGCAACTGCACAGGCTATAAATATGGCAGATCGCTTCGATTCTGCGCTTATAGCAACTGAAATAAGAAACAGCCGCAGGTTTGAATCGTATAGGAAAACCGAAGAAGCAAGGCAGTTATTTCAGAATAGACTCCACCGGATCAGTGACATGGCGCAAGATCATGGTGTTGAAATAAGCGATATGCGAAGTAAAGCTGTAATCGATCAGCCAAAAGATATTTTAAAAATATCACAAAAAATCGACCCTAATGTAGTGATATCAAGTGCAATGGATGGTAGGTCCGGCGGCCCGGGATTGAGTGATCGTGCAGCAGGATTATTTAAATATTCAAAGTATAATCTTCTGCTGGTCAAAGACCCGCAGCATGATGCCCATGAATACAAGAATATCCTTGTATCGGCCGACAGCCCGTTTGATATCTCAGACTATACTGCGGAATTTGCAGATAAATATGATGCAAAACTAACAGCTGTCCAGGTTGTAGACCTGGAGGAAGGCCTTGTTAAAGAGCGACCTGTGTATCTGTCTGATGCTGCAAGATCAACTCTACCGGGTATGCCCCGCAAAGGACTGGGTGAAACTATTAAAACCTCTGAAACATTGCTTACTAAAATGAAGGAAAGCGGTATAAGAAAGGCCCAGACAATGGCAGATGCTGTTGCTGATGTTGCCCGTGAAAGAGGTATAGATGCAGATACCAAGGTACTGGTAGGCAGGCGGGATGATCAGATTGCACAACTCACCAAACAGCAGCAGTTCGATCTTTTAATGATAGGATCTAACAGAGAGAATCTCGTCAAACGTCTAATGCATAAGACAGTACCGGAAACACTTGTCCGTAAGGTTGATAGTTCAGTATTTGCAGTACGGAAAGTAGCTTAAGCATCTTACCACAACTGACCGTTCAAAATAGCTTTAGTACGGTCATTTGTGCTCTTATTTAATTTTTTGATCACAATTAAATACTGGCCGTTTACATATTGAGGTGCTTCGAATTTAGCATCAATACCCATTCGTTTCAAATGTGCTTCGAATTTCCTTGCGGTTTTCAGGCTACTCACTCTGATCCTCACATCTTCTGTAATACGCTTGTCTTTTTTTCGCTTATTAATAGTATTGATCATTGGTTTGAGGATACTTTCCCCAAGACGGCAGCATCTATCTCGTAATGCTTTCTCTCCTTCATCCCATTCTACAGACTGAAACCCTTCCCTGACCACCCGCGAGAAGAAAAAATCCCTGCCATAGTCATTGTAGAATCCAAAAGCGTATTTAAGATCATTGTTATTACTTTCCGAACAAGTATATTTCAAGGCAGGAAGCTTCATTTCAGGATCTTTAATTATTACTCCTTCATGACATATACTTCCCAGATGCTTAATAATACTGGTCACAGCCCTGGCAGCATCTTGTGTACTATATTTTCCGAAATATGGTACAGTCTTGATACCATATTGGGAACACAATTCATGTTTTTTATGCAGTGTCAGTGATTCACCTGAATTTTTTTTTTTAATATCAAAAATAAATATTGATACACTTTCCACTTCCGGATAGATATCCTTAGGAACGTAAGGATTATCCGGTCCTACCATTTCACCGCATAATACCAGATCCGGATGATCACGAAATAGTTTGAATCCAATCTCTTCTATTACTTTTTCAGTAGTATACGGACACATCAAACCACCCCTGGTAAGAGCATAGATGTGATCAAAAATACATGCTATTCTTACATTGTAGCCGTTCATTTTCTCTTCAACAGCAATAACCGGAAGATCATTAAAGTGTACTCTGATAGTAGGCTCAAGTACCATTGCCCGCTGGATCTTTGGAAAACCCCTGATTACTTCAATGCTATTGTCTGTCTTAAAGACAGCGGTTCCGAATTCAAATCCAGAGATCCCTTTTTCAAAACGGTAATGGTCAGGAAAAAAACCTGATACTTTCTGAAGAACTCTACTTCGTAAAATATCAAATATTTTAGATTCCGGAATATTCAGGGCCCTTGAAGATAATTGTATAAAATCTTCATCATATACTTCCTGATATTTATTCATAAAATGAATACTTTACTACTATACTTTTTTTGAAATGGTTTCAACTAAACTGCGTCGTGTTATTACGCCCACAACCTCATTTTTGAGATTAACTACAGGCATTCCACCAAGATTCTTTTCAATAACAAGATCTACTACTTCCTTAATAGGTGTATTGGACTTTACTGTAGTTACTGCCCTGGTCATTATATCTTCCACCAATAAGTTCTTGATTCTGTTATCCTGTTTACTCCCTGTTACTATATCCCTGAAAGCTCGAAGAGAGCGAGCAATATCATTCTCAGTAATTATACCAACCAGTGAATCATTTTCCAGTACAAGCAATCTACTTATATCATTATCAAGCATGATCCTTCTGGCATGAATAACTCTTTCTCCGGGCCCTATAGTTATGGGAGACCACATTGCTTCGCCTGCAAAGAAATCATTTATTGTAGAATGCTTGATGATCTCTTGTGGTGTTACCCATCCCGTCACCGAATCATTTTCCATAACCAAAAGTATTCCATCATTCCTGTTCATGAGTACTATTCCATCATTAATAGACATATCCGGAAGGACTTTGTTATAATTATCTGTTGTTGCCGTAATCACATGCATGGCTGAAGCCGGAAGATTTGATTTCTTTCTGGTACCCAGTTCTCTTGTAATAGACCGCATGGTAATAATACCCTGGATCTTGTTGTTATGCATCACAAGGAGTCTTCTGGTTTCGTGCTTTTCCATCATATCAAGCGCATATGACAATTTCTCTGATTTATCTATAGTAATGGGCTCGACCATTATGTCTTTTACCTGCATTTACATCACCTATTTTTGGCTAATGACCGCCTGCAATATATTTCTGGCAGTAACGATCCCTTTAATTTTATCATTCACGATCGGTATTCCTTTAACCTGATTATCAGACATGATTTTTGCTGCCTGTACGGCATTACTCGCCGCACCTAATGTTATAATCGGTTCTGACATAATATCTTCTGCAACAATAGACACTTCTCTTACATATCTAAATATCTTTTCACCATCACTGCGATCCTTTCGTGCCATTTTAATATCTTTGCTAAGATGTTCACCATGGGCATTGATCATTCTACTCATAGCAATATTAGTCCTGGTTATAATCCCCACAGGATGATGGCCATGATCTACTATTATTACTCTATCAACTTCGTTACTGTTCATCTCGCGGATCACATGACTGATTGTATGGTGTCTATGGACAGTTAAAAAAAAGTTATCCATGATATCATCTACAGTCCTGTTATCTTCAAGAGTTGAAAAGTATTGTATAATATCATGTTTTGTTAAAATACCGATCAAACTTTTATCAGATTCATTTCTTATAACAGGAAGTCCACTGATATTATTATCAAGTATAAGTTCAGCAGCCTGGGTAATTGTAGCATCCGGATAGATGGTAATAATATCGGGTGTCATAACCACATTAACAGGTATATTGTCAATTGGACGCCTGCGCCATTCTGGTCCGGCCTGCTCAATTCTTTGACTCAGGTCTGTCTTGGTTACAATACCAATAGGCATTTCTTCGGATTTATCTAAAGATTTTTCATCATGTATTGGTTTATTAATTACAACTAACCGGCTTAAGTTGTGTTTTAACATTAGATTCCGTGCTCTTGAAATAGGTTCATCGGATGCTATGATATGTACTGGTGCGCTCATTATATCTCTAACTTTCATCTTCATGTTCTCCTTATATATTGTATCAATCAGCAAGAGATCGTATAATATCACGTTCTGTCAGGATACCGCATAATTCCCCGTCATCAATAATAGGAAGTGCCCCAACTTTATTATTCAGCATCATAGCTGCGGCTTTACCTATATCTATATTTGAGATCGTCCAGACAATTTCATTCATTATCAGACTTTTTATTGGAACCTGGAAGGCATCCGTGACATCTCCGGAGGTAAGTTTTTGAAAAATCTTACCACTTCCCAGATATCTCATGATATCTGATGCTGTAATTATACCAAGAAGTATATTATTTTTGACAATTGGTAATCTTCTAAATCCTTTTTTAATCATTGTCCTGGTAGCTTCTTCTACTGACATACTGGGGGGAGCTGTGATGACTGTATTACTCATATACTCCTTAATATACCTGGATGTAGTAATATTTGCTACAGTTTTAACAAAATCCCTTTCAGATACCATCCCTACTACTGCACTATGGTCATCTAAAATAGGGAGACCTCCTATATTTTTTTCAATCATAGTTAATAAGGCTTCATTGATGGAACTGTTGATAGTGAGACTTATTACATCCTTTCTCATGATCTCCCTGACATCTTCATTAATAGCAGCCGAAAGATTACCGTTATAGCGGTTCATTACCAAATTATGTCTAAGCCCACCGCCTAAAAAATCCACAATATCAAGACTTGTGACAATCCCTACCAGTCTGTTCGTGCCAGCGTCTGATATCGGAACCCGCCTATACCCGTATTTTAACATTGTCTTCGCAGTAGTCATAATGTTTGTAGTAGGTGGAAGTGTTATGACATTTTTCGATGCTATAGCATGTATTTCACCTTGAAATTCGGAAATGTTCTTTTTTTGCTGTTTCATGGTTTCACCATTATATTGATTACCGTACGTTTCATTATTTATTATTTTATGATAAATTATATTGAAAATCGGACTAACGAAGGATTTTGTTCTTATTTTTTAATCCAGCTAAATAGACCAATCCTATCTTTGACATTAATATGGTAATTCTCATATTTAAAGATGGGTTCCATTTGGTAATTTATCTGATCAATGATTTCTCTATAACTCCATATCCATAGGTATCTCAGGCAAGTTTTGCCAGTATTACTCAAAAAGAAATACCCGGGGCAGAACTACATATATACATATATACACATATACATATATATTATGTATCTCCAAGCAAGCCACCTATACTTGCACCCTCAGCGCGGGGTATGATATCAGGTCAGCATGGGCATATTCAATTAATTCATTTTTTTGTTTGTCTACTAATTTTTTATAGTATATCAAGTATAACTTGATGTATCGAAAATGTTCACTCCGTTCACATTTTCTAATCTTCAGCTTCTTTGAAGCTTCAGTCAAGAAAATCCGACCGTAGGGAGGATTTTGTTCTATTATATATCAGGAATCAATTATATAATTAATGAGATCCTGGCTTAATCGGGTTTCTTTCTTCATTTTTTTAAAGATTTCCTTCTCGTTATTCCCCTCATTCTTTAATTCATTGATCCTATCAATAAAACTTTTTTTTATCTCATAATATTCATTAATGTCCTTACGATGCCCCCATACATCACCTTCTAATAATGCAATATTCTGCATATTCAAAAACATTCTAATAGATCGTGAGATTGTCTTTTCATAGGAACAAGGAACATGAATGGCTTTAATTCCCGGACAGGTCTTGATCAAAGAAAAAATATCTTTATCAGAAGGCCTGAAAGCAAGGTGAACAATCCGTTCATCAGAACTCAATAACATTATTTCGTCTTTTGAGCTAACTACTCTAATTTTCATAATTCTTAAACTCCCTTTATTTAACTCCCTAAATTATATATTTACAGCACACTATAAATGACTTACGCATACTCAAAACAAATTTGGGTTTGAATCTAATGGTTAATTCGAAATAGTTATGAATAGTAATCTACTGTTCATAACAGTGATGTATATTGATAAATT
>MZXQ01000135.1:0-708 GCA_002926195.1 Candidatus Methanomarinus sp. HR1
TATAAACGATTCTACGGTAAATTTCACAGCAATAAATGCAGGACGTACCGAGGTATATGCGGTCAATGGGAATATATCAAGCAATGAGACCTATAAAGTATGGATCACTGTAAATGCAGCTACCGGATCAGGAAATGTCGTAAACTTAACAGGCAATGCCACATCAGGTAATTCGACAGTCATCGTCAATCTCACCGATACATCGGTCAACGGAACGGTTAATATCACAGAGATCGGTGACCCGCTTAACGATACCACGGTCAATGGATCCAGAAACTGCCTGGATGAAATTGTTGAAATTGTCAAAGGTGAGAACATCACTGTTACTTATGAAATTGATTATGCACTGGAGAATGATACAAACAGAACCAGTTACCTGTACATCAGAGTGAATTACAGCGATCTGCAGCTTGGAAATATCGATGAGGACACGCTCTTTATCTATCTGTTCCATAATGATTCGTGTTGGGAGAAGATGGGTAAGATTGAGAATCCTGACCTTTGTATTGATAATGGTAGAAATACCGATGATGATTATGTATGGGCTAATGTGACGCAAGACGGTGTATTCATGCTGGGGGGTACACCGCTAACACCTCCATCATCACCATCGTCGACAAAGTCAAAATATCGTGGCCATGGCACTGGTCTATTCTTTACAGTACAGACCGATACACCCACACCTACACCCACACCTACTGCGATAGT
>MZXQ01000135.1:840-1605 GCA_002926195.1 Candidatus Methanomarinus sp. HR1
TCCTGGTTCAGGTTCGACCCATATACGTCCCCTATGCCTTTGTATGATCTTTTCACCAAAAGCCAGCCCGATACCGGAACCAGGATAATCTCCACATCCTATGTTATTATCACGCACACTAAAAATCCATTCACTTCCATTTTGTTGTGAAGATATATGGATGTGGGGTTTTTCTATATTGGAGAACATAATGGTATTCTCAACGCGATAGCGGATCAGACTGATTATTTGAGATGCATCTATCTTTATAGTGGGAAGTGTATCAGTGGTAATTACTGCACCTGATTTTTCAATTTCATATTTAAGGTCATTGCATACCTGTGCAACTATTTCTTCGAAGTTAACAGGTTCAAATGGTTTTCCATTTGAGCTTACTTGTGATAGGTCATGTAAGTAATTGATCATGGACTGCATATGACTTGTTCCGTCCCTGGCATAATCAACAAGATCCCGAATCTCATTATTTGATCGATCTTTGTTGCATTGCTGTTCGATAAGCTGTACTGTATTAGAAACCATATGCAAAGGCACTTCCAGGTCATGGGAGGTTGTATAGGCAAACTGATCTAATGCTGCTGATGATCGCTTAAGTTCTTTTTCTGCCTGTTCACATGCTTTTGTGACTTCCATGTTATGTAAAGCAAGTCCGATATCACCTGCAACTTCCATTAACAGTTCTACTTCCTCATATTCAAGGGCAATATCGGCCGCAAGCGAAACACAAAGCAATCCAAAGAGTTTATTAGCATGTTTAATTCGGATGAT
>MZXQ01000135.1:1682-8047 GCA_002926195.1 Candidatus Methanomarinus sp. HR1
TAGAAAACCGATAATTGCAGTATCATAACCACGTGTATGTATCAAAGTATCACATGTTTTTTTCAACAGACGGTTTCTTTCTTTTTCTATTACGATCAACTTATCTACATTGCGTACGGTTTCAAGATCACGGTTCAATTGTGTGATATTACTCTCAGCCTGCTTTCTTTCTATTGCATAATACATTGAGCGTATTAAAAGATTACTGTTCATCTGACTTTTGACAAGATAGTCCTGTGCCCCGTTTCGTACTGCTTTATAAGCAAGTGATGCATCGTCAAGATCTGTGAGAATAACAACAGGTACTTGTGGAGATTGAGCATGTAGCTTATTGAATGTGTCTAGCCCCTGACTATCAGGTAGTCCGAGATCAAGTAGTAACACATCAAAATATCCTGTAGCAAGACGCTCAAGCCCTTTAGAGAGCCCATTAACGCTCTCGGAATCAAATGGAGCCCCGTCTGCTTCTGAAAGCATCTCATGTATCAATCGGGCATCTCCGGGGTTGTCTTCTATCATTAATAATTTTAGTGATGTGTTAGTCAATTTCATCACCTTTGTTGATCTCTTCGATTACTTCACGACCATCCTTTTTAGGGAGGTTCAGATCAGGTAAAATGAGATCAGGAAGTGGTATATCAATATACTGTTTATCTCTATGAAGTAATTTTAAAGCTTCTACTCCATCATTTCCTACATGCAGGTTATTGTGCATTTTAAATTTACTGAACACCTCCTGTGTGAGGTGTACATCACCCGGATTATCTTCAATTAATAGAATTTCAATTGGTTCGATCATTTATTCTCTCCCCCTTGAGTTGTTAATCATATGATGATATGATATATATATTATTGTATTATTTTACCAGGCACTGTGTTATTTTTAGTTTTTTTAAAAAAACATTACTCCTTTAAACTTTCCATCACATTTAACAGGTTATCATAATCAACCTTAGTATCAAAACAGCCATCATTTAGCATCGGAACTCCATAGGTTACTATATTCTTGCCTTTCAATGAGCGCATAACTTTATTCAATTCATAATTACATGCTACAAGAAGAGCACCATCTGCAGATCGTTTTTTAATTATATGCCGTACATAGGACGAACCGGCAACAATATGCAATTGATAATTATATTTCTGTGCATCTTCTTTCATTTGTGAGAATATACACTTGCCACAGGACATACATTCGATCCCGAAACGTGTTGACGGTGCCGGACACTCAAGAGACCGCATACAGTGTGGAGTCAGCAGCAAACGGTGCTGTGTCTTTATAAAATCAGACCTGTGTGCCGTATTCTTTAGTGATACCATCCATTCATCAAAAATCCTGGTATCACTGAATTTAAAAAATACGGATTTGATCGGGAGATAAAAAAAATCAAGGATGTTGGCAAAAAAACCAGCAAGCCAGACATTACGGTTAAGACTGAGCCGGCTCACAAACAGAGCTAACAGGGTCAGTATTACAGAAAAGATTATAATTATAAATATCCCAAATCCGATCAGGTCATAGATCATTTATCACACATCTCCATTTTCTTAGACACTTCAACCAGATCCACTTTTGTATCATAACATCCGTCTCGAAGCAGGCAGACACCTTGAACAGGTACGATTTTCGAGACTGCCTGCATCGACTCTGTTAGCTCTGCATGGCATGCTACACCAAGGCAGGACCCTGGTTTGTAGGACTGCAATATCTTTCTGACAAAACTATCACCAGGTACAATAAACACTTTGAAGTTATACTTATCTGCTTCTTTAACTATTTTGCCAATATCACACATTCCGCACTGTTTGCATTCATAACCTATTATAGGGTCACACCGTGCCCTGCACTTCGGATGCCTCATGCACTGCGGTAGGATGATAGCACGCCTGTGGGTCACATGCTTGAAATTCTCAAGCATTACTGCATTTTTGATCTCTATGAGTATCTCGTCAACGAGTTGTTCCTTAACACAGAAAACCCTGCATATCCATTTTGCAGGCGAGTAGAATAGATAAAGCATAAAAAGGATAAAATTGGGGAATATAATTTCATGCCTTTTGAAGCTATAAAAACCCAATACTAATACTATTATAGTTATGAAAAAAAATATGATAATGAATAAAACAAACAATTTGCCAAGTAATTCATAGAATACTTGCATACTTATTTCTATCACAATAAGTTAATTCTCTTACTATATTATATCTTTTCGTTTTATTCTGGAATGCACCCCTAATACCAGNNAAGGTCTCATCGTTTATGAGTATATCTTCATTCTTCGTATTTTTCGTTAGGGTAAGTGGTAAAACCATGTTTCTCAAAAATCGTTTTTCCTTTATCTGATGCAACGAAATCCACGAATTTCTTTGCTGCATCATTCTTATTTGAAAATGATAATGTACCGACCGGAATGATCTTTATAATGTTTTTTTGAGAATTTATCGCCACACTCTCTATCTTTTCACTGTTTACAACAAGATCTTCCCAGACTATCGATGCATCCCCCTGATCCATGGATACATAGACTATAAGTTCATTTACGGTCGCACCACGGGCAACAACATTTTTCTCCACATCTTCATATATCCCATTTTCTTTAAGCAATGTATCCCCTAATTTACCAATTGCTACTGCCTTTGAATCTCCGAGTATGACCTTTACTCCTGACTTTGCAAGGTCATCCAGGGACGTTATATTCGCAGGATTTCCTTTCGGTACCGCGATTACAGGCACATGGTATGCGATAAGTTGCTCATAATCGGTAAATCCCTTTTCCCTTGCAACATCGAAATAATATGTTGCCCCAGGTATGTATATATCTCCTTTTTGCGTAAGTTCCATCTGGCTTAAGAGTGTATTCGAACCTGCATAATTGTAGTTTACGGAAATGCCATTTTCTTCTTCAAAGAGTAAACCTATCTCATCCATTGGTTTCCTCATCCCTGCGCCACAATAAACAAAAAGTGACTCCACGTTTTCTGTCGTTGACGGTATGAGTTCCCCTGCAGTTTCATTGTTGAGTACAGTCTCTTTTGGCTCCTCCCGGATGCAACCGAATGTAATTACGCTGCAAAGCAGAATCATCATTATTAAAATTTTACATTTTTTCATGAGGTTTAAGCATACACAATGCCTGATAAGGTTTTCTAAATTACCAGTATCCGTTGACCTTTGGACTCTGCTTTTATTTCAGGATCATAATATGAATAAGCACTGCTATCCGGTATCAGTGCTTTAACCGGAAATACTGCCTGTACCTGAAGATCAAAGGTAAATTCTTTGCCTGCTGGCAGATCATCTACATACAATATGATCTTACGACCTGCTATTTCATACCTGCTGATGTCACCTTTATTCTTTAATATTTCAAGTCCTGGTACCACTGGAGTAAAACCGGTAGGTACAGCTACATCCATTATCAGCATTCCTGTAGAATTAGCAGAGCCGGTATATTTTATACGTGCATGTACATCTACAATATCATTCACAGCCACATTCGAGGCGTCATATTCAACCTCAAACTCCATATCACTATATACAGGTACATCAGGTAGTATCACATTGAACCTTTTGACCAGCTGGTAATTGATATTGCCGTTTCCTGACATGCTAAGTGTCACATCCCGCGTCAATGCCGGGATCTCAATTATCTGCAGCACATCATAATTATCCTGGTTTATGCCTATTTCACTGATTTTTTCTCCATCTGTATAAACTGTAATAGATGCATTAATATCCCTTGTCTGGGCAGTAGCTGCACTTATTAATGCCTCAAATGCCACCACTGTATCCTGGGTGCTGCAGTATCCGCCTTTACTGTTACGCCGGTTTGATATCCATTTCAATACCTCATTGGCTCTTGCATCATTATGCTCGATAAGGACCAGTGCACCGTAGGAGGTTACTTCCACATTCTTGCCTGATGGAGGTTGCCAGTACATGTTATCTGTAGATTTTTCAGGTTCCAGTTCCCAGTACATGCCATTCTCGTTTTGTCTGGCAAGTTCCATTAACATAGACAGTGCTTCATCTGCTTTACTGCTATCCGTCTTCTCCAGTACCAGAGCTGCCAGTGCAAGAGCATAAGGATCATTTTGACAATCATCCAGATTATTTTCCAGATAATGCGAAGCACTGGTGAGAGAGTTCTGTGCATTGCCATATTCGCACAGTGCCAGTGCAGTATAAGCAGTCAGGGAATATTTTCCCTGCATTCCGCCAAGGATCTCCTGATGATGTACAAAACCTATCTGGTCCCAGGAACCATCGGGGTTCTGATGGTCTAATATCCAATCAGCTGCATTATCAAGAACGTTTTCATCAATCGTGGTCACATCCCTGGCATTACTGAAACTCCTGAGAACAAAATCAGTTAGCCACAGGCTGCCTTCGGNNTGGTAGCCTGTGATGATGAACATTTCAGCCTTAGCCTGTATCTCCGGATTGGACTGACCTGTAGTCTTAAGGTAGCGCAAAATCTCCACATCAGGAGCAAAGAACATCATATTCTGTTCTCCGCACCCGTACGGCATACCAAGCAGATCATCCAAACCACTTATGGTCTGGGCTACTATCGATGGAGTGAAACTAAGCAATACTGCGCCTGAATCATTAACTATATCCTGAGGCAGTAGAGCATCCAATGTAACATCTTCTCCCTGTATGACACCATTAACCACGATCTCGCGTCTGGTCCCTTCAGGTTCTACGATCACCTGTTTCTTTACTGCATCTGCCCTGGTTGTGGTTTGTCCGGTAATCTCCACAATCTGTATACCTACCTGTGTGGGTTTTATAGTAAACCTTGCAGGCTGTACACTGTTTGCCGGAACAGTTATCTGTGTTTTACTGGTTCCTATGATATCAAACCACTCCGAAGAGGAAAGTGTAATGCTTACCTGCTGTTCCTGGTCCAGGTAATTGTATACCTGGACAGTGACCGGGAACTCCTCGCCTCTGGTCACTGCATATGGGAGGTCAGGATCAATAAAAAAGTCCTGGAACACTACCAGATCAGTCTCAGTCATACCAAAACCTTCAGTAGATGAGGATACTGCATGTAGCCTCCAGGTAGTTATGGAATCAGGAGCTATAAGGGACATACTGGCCCTGCCGCTACCGTCTGTGACCATTTCAGGTTCCCATATCCATGTTTCAGGGAAGAACTGTCTAACATGCCCGACTTTAGCCAGAGTCCCCTCTTCTTCGGCTGTTGTCGGTACTGCTTCAGCCATATCTGCATCTGGAAATACTACGGCATCATCCGTTGCTTCATTTACCATAATCATACCGTCTCTTAATCCACCTTTTATCATTCTATTATCCAACCATCCATCTTCCTGTCTTTCTGATTTCGGAACTTCGATGCCTGGAGATGCTAATACCTGTAGTCCGGCATCTTTGATGATATCACTGGCACCCAGTGCATACACTCTATGAGGATGGGCTTCTACCTGTGGCTCCATAAACCGCATCCCCAGTTCATTAAAAACCTGTTGTAAGTTCAGTCTACCTTCGTTAAGAGCATATACTGACTCGTCCACTATGGAATATCCTATCATGGACATGGACTGTGCATTAAAATCAATACCTACGTCACCGCCTGGTAGCACTTGCTCCTGATCAAAAGATACCTGCAGGTCTACTGGTGTTTCCAGGAACACCTTAAAGGGCAGTGTATCTACTGATACTTCACTATTGGGGTTGATGATGTATGCTACTACTTCAGCCTGAGGACTCATCTGTGGTGTGACACCCAGGCTGATATTTCGCTGATCACTGGTTGCTGAGAATACTGTCCTGCCACCGGAAACAATATCATAATATACAGTACCGGGATTAGTGCTGAAAACCTCAAAAGCGATAGTATCACCCACACGAGGAATACCGTCGCTGGTCTGGACTATATGCAGGAAACTGGCACTTGGTGAGTATACAGCACCTAATTCCATGTTCTGGCGTGTCTGTTCATATACGGCATTGATGTAAGCATTCCTGGTATCATCCGGTACCTGGAATGTGACAAGAGCTACTCCATTAGCTGTATTCACTGTCTTTGTCTCTTTGTTTGAATTATAGTCCTCATCTATAAAATCAATATCAACTTCCACTTCCCTATCCAGAGGTTCACCATCCGGGGTTTCTGTTACTATTAATATATTAAATGGCATGCCTGGCTTAATAAGCGAAGATTCCGGTATCAATTGCAACACAGTCGAGGAATCTGCGATCTTTAATAATGTAGTAGTAATCTCTGTATGATCACCTGTATCTGTTACTGAGATGTTCAGCATTAAACTGCCCATACCTCCGGCACCATGGGTCCCTGATACATAACCTGCTTTTGGTAGATCAAATTCAATTG
>MZXQ01000135.1:8098-9162 GCA_002926195.1 Candidatus Methanomarinus sp. HR1
ATCTTTTCATCTACTAAAAACCAGTTCCTTGGTGTGGAGACATTTACTTCGAATTTAGGTAGTACATACTTTTCGATTCTAAGATCAAGCTGTGTAGTGGATTCTCCTATGTTTGCAATGGCTTTCCAGGTACCCAGGTTTAGTTCATTTGCCAGAGGCATATCAAAGGAAGCAACACCATATTCGTTAGTTGTCAGAGTCTCTTTGAAGATTTTTATGCCTTTGGCATCGGATATTTCTATTATACATTCACCCGGGATGGGGATCATTTTATTATTCAATGACAGGACCCGGCCATGGATGGTCTGTCCTGGTTTGTAAATGGGTTTATCTGTTTCTAAAAATAATGCACTGCTATTAACTATCCTGACACTGCCTTTGAATTCGGCATCCGAACCGGCAGGTTGTGCGATCAATGTATAGGTTCCCTGTTCTGTAACAGGTACATCAAATGTAGCTACAACATGCCCCCCATTTCCGGTGGAACATTTTGTAAGTTCGGTTTTTCCTCCTTCCTCATCAACCAGCGTGAAGCTGATGCTTTGCTCTACAGGCTGACCTTTGTGTTCGGCAGCTATGGTGATGGCTGACTCTCCGTTGGTGAACATTACCTGTGGTGCAAGAATGAGTAAGTCGCAGTCATTGTATGAAGATGAAGGTGAGAATGGGTTTGCAGGCTGGTTGGACAGTTCTTTTATGGCAGGAGATATTTTGGGGAAGGATATGATTGATATTAATACCAGGGATAATAATATTACAGCAATTGGGATCATTTTTTTTGAATTCATGGTGAGTTGCTCCTTTATGATGAGATCGTTTTTTGGAATAAAATCCTCGCTCGCGCTCGGATTTTATTGAGTACATCAAATTATACTTGGTGTACTATTAAAAATAGGGTTAAAATCTTATAAAGTTTGTTTAAACTTCGAACTGATTCGTAGTTATGTTTATTTAATTTATACAGTAACTATTCAGCCAGGCATAAACGTTATCGGTAGAATAAATAGTCCTGTATTATTTGATGACACATATGTGTTGAATCTCGATGAAATCGATGGCTATAG
>MZXQ01000135.1:9191-9400 GCA_002926195.1 Candidatus Methanomarinus sp. HR1
ATCCTACCTTTGGGGTAGCTGAATAGTTACTTTATACATAAGATTTGGATATACTATCGATGACTTCCTGATGATCCATCAACCCTGGGGTGCACCCTGTATTGCTGTGTCATAGAAGTGGCCACCTTATCATATATTCTTATTTCCTGCTACTATCGCGTCAACTTCCAAGTGTCAGATTATGAAGGGTATAGGGCATAGGGCATAGG
>MZXQ01000134.1:0-709 GCA_002926195.1 Candidatus Methanomarinus sp. HR1
GCAACTTGTGCACTATATTCTTAAAAAATATTTTCAGATAAATTAGCAGTATCTTCTGGTATCACCTACCCCAGGAAAACCTTGGGATCAAACAGCCAACCCGACCTCTGAATCAATCGTCACAATCTACGAAGTCACTTCGGGGATTGCAGGGCTTGATAGCCGAGGTCGGGTTGGTGAGCCCGCCACTCCGGAATTTATCCCATAACTTGTTGACTTTTGAGCATGTATGTTCACCTTTGGAATTGTATTATTTTAGATATCTTCTGTGTTCCTTTTCATATCTTCTGAAAAACCACTGGAGAAATAGGGTGTCGTCTTTTTTTATTTGAGCCTTCTCCAGGGCATTATAATATCCTCTTCTTTTTTCATAGGGGATGTTCAGCATGGGATAACCGTGTCTGTGCAATATAAAGTTCATCATAAGCCTGCTGATCCTTCCGTTTCCGTCTGAAAAAGGATGGATAGTAACCAGTTTGAAGTGGACAAAGGCTGCCAGTTCCACCGGATGCGTTTTTTTCTTGTTTCGGTCGTACAACTTGAAAAAATCCATGAACAAGGGATATATCTCTGCCGGGAACGACGGCATGAACTTGCTTCCCGAGATGGCAACCTGGTGCAACCTGATGATACCGGCTATGTCGCTTTTGGTGCTCTCGAACAGCTTTTTATGGAAATATAGCACGGTGTTCAGGGAGAGGTCTTTGGT
>MZXQ01000134.1:843-1267 GCA_002926195.1 Candidatus Methanomarinus sp. HR1
CTGTCGAATTTCCCGAACCACTGTTCCTGATAGACATCGGACATGAGTTGTTGTTTTAGTTTTTCGATGTCGTTAGGTACTGTCTTTCCCAGGTATAGTTCCTTTTTATGCACTTTGCCGCCGTCACGGTAGCTGTGCTCAAGGTAGTAGTATTGTGTATTTCCTACTGTCTTTTTTCTGATGAATGGCATGAATTGTATATTACCCCTACATAAGTATTAAATTTTTTGTTTTAATAGAATATGTAGGGATAATAGCAGATAATCCTTGACGAAATGATTCCAGATAAGATGTGAATAAGAAGTAGGGAATATACTCGATGAACTGGAGATGGTTGGTGAGTCTGCCACTCCAGAATTTGTTCCATAACTGGTTGACTTTTGATTTGAGTGCTAAATCTAACATGCTAACTCTCCTTTGAATG
>MZXQ01000133.1 GCA_002926195.1 Candidatus Methanomarinus sp. HR1
GTTATATCCTTATGGATAAAAGAATAATATTAAGGACAAGAAATTATAATCATTATGATTGGTACTTTATTTATCCTGTTTATAGTACTGCCCTTTGTTGAATTGTATATACTGATCGAACTGGGTAGCAGCATTGGAACCTTACCTACCCTGGGCATTGTAGTGCTAACAGGCATAGCAGGTGCAGCTCTTGCCAAACACCAGGGTCTTAGTGTATTACGGCGAATTCAAACCGAAATGTCCTTTGGCCAGATGCCGGAAGATGTTATATTTGATGGAGTATTGGTACTAATTGGTGCAGTACTGCTTATTACACCAGGTATATTGACAGATACCACAGGATTCCTGCTTTTGATACCAGTTACAAGAAAAATATTTAAAAAGTATCTTAAAGTATGGGTGAACAAAAAGATAAAATCAGGACAAATGGTTTATTATACACAAGATAATTACCATATGTAAGATTATCCAAATGCAAGGTATTAATAATAAGAACACAACTATAAGACGCCAAACATTATTTATTGAATATAACAATTTTTAAGGAAACAGGTATATTGGAACAACCAACCGTTAATATTGGAATTATAGGCCATGTAGACCACGGCAAGACCACACTTGTGAGTGCTCTATCCGGCATATGGACAGATAAGCACAGTGAGGAGATCAAACGTGGTATATCTATTAGATTAGGCTATGCTGATGCTACTTTTAGAAAATGCCCTGATTGTCCTGATCCCGAAGCTTATACTGTAACTAAGGAATGCGAACACTGTGGTGCACAGACAGAAACACTAAGGACAGTATCGTTCGTTGATTCACCAGGACATGAAACACTAATGGCTACTATGTTATCAGGTGCAGCTATCATGAACGGTGCTGTACTTGTTATTGCAGCTAATGAACCCTGCCCTCAGCCTCAGACTAAGGAACATTTGATGGCACTTGATATTATCGGTATCAAGAACATTGTGATCATTCAAAATAAGATAGATCTGGTAAATAGGGACACAGTGATCGAAAATTATCATCAGATACAGGATTTTATCAAAGGCACCATAGCCCAGGGAGCACCAATTATTCCCGTATCTGCCCAGCAGAGTGTAAACATGGATATTTTGATCAAAACGATCGAAGAATTTATTCCTACACCTGAGCAAATCCTGGATAAACCTGCAAGAATGCTACTGGCCAGGTCATTCGATGTAAATCGACCCGGTGCCAAACCAGGCATGATCAAAGGTGGTATCCTTGGTGGCACTATCAGTGTGGGAATACTCAGACCAAATGATGAGATAGAAATAAGACCTGGACGGAGAATTGAATCAGGCGGCATAGTAAGCTGGGAGCCAATACAGACTGTCATTACTAATATCATGTCAGGCAGTGAAACAATTAAAGAGGCTACACCTGGTGGATTGATCGGTGTGGGAACAAAATTGGATCCATCAGTTACTAAAAGTGACAGCCTGGTAGGCCAGGTAGCAGGAGAGCAAAAAGCGCTACCTAAAACACGAGAGAATTTTATCATGGATGTTAGATTATTAGAACGAGTAGTTGGTTCTGCTGATGAATTGGTTATAGAGTCTATTCATTCTAATGAACCGCTCATGCTTAACATTGGTACTGCAACCACTGTAGGTATTGTCACCAGTGCCAGGAAGAGCGAAGTGGAAATAAAATTAAAACGACCGGTTTGTGCTGATCCCCCGGATAGAGTAGCAATTAGTAGAAGAGTTGGTGCCCGGTGGAGACTAATTGGATCCGGTATTATAAAGAAATAAATAATAATTCAACAAAGGTTTTGACTATGAAAGTGATCATTGATACTAATGCATTTATGATCCCGGTACAGTTTGGAGTAAATATTTTTAGTGAACTTGAACGTCTCGGATATAAAGATCATATTGCCCCTTCATCTGTTGTCAGGGAATTGAAAGGACTTAAAATGCTGAGTAAAGGTAAAGATAAACTGGCAGCCAATGCAGGTTTTACTTTATCCGGGGAATGTAGACAGGTTATTACAGAAGGTCCCGCCGATGATGCCATTGTAGAATTAGCAATCGAAGAAAGTTGCGCAGTTTTAACCAATGATAAAGAGCTTCAAGAACGGTTAGCCAATAAGAATGTTGCAGTAGTATATTTGCGTGGAAAGACCCATCTTGAAATAAAGTAAATACTGATTAGAGGATTATTGAATGTACAAGAAATTGAGATTGAAAGATACTGTACGCATTGCTCCACAGCATTTGGGAGATGATGTTACTAATGCTGTCAGAATTGGTTTGATCGATAAGCTGGAAGGACAGACTGATAAAAAAATAGGTGCCCTTGTAGCTATTATTGATGTGGTTGAAATTGGTGAGGGGCATATCCTGGCAGGTGATGGGGCAATATATTATGATGTGATCTTCGATGCTGTAGTATACAAACCTGAACTTCAGGAGATCATTGAAGGTAGTATTGTTGAGATAGTCGAATTTGGTGCTTTCGTGGGCATTGGGCCAATGGACGGACTTATTCATGTCAGTCAAATAACTGATGAGTTTATTTCTTATGATCCGAAGAATGGACGTCTGGTCACTAAAGAATCACACAGGTCATTATCAGAAGGAGATCATGTACGAGCCCGTATAGTTGCTATAAGTATCAATGAACAGGAACCTCGAGACAGTAAGATAGGACTTACTATGCGGCAACATGCCCTGGGAAAATTCGAGTGGATTCATGAAGACACAACTGTACAGGAAAATAAAGAGGAGAAAGGAGGCAAATAAAAGGTGTCAGATAAAGCATGTCGTGAATGCCATAGAATTGTTTCCGGCTCTTCGTGTGCTGTTTGCATCTCCAGCTCTTTAAGTTCTGATTGGAGCGGTTATGTAGTGATCCTGGACCCTAATGGTTCTAACATTGCTAAAAGACTCAACGTCACCCTTCCTGGAAAATATGCACTGAAAGTCCGGTAGTATATGTATGCCAAAAAGCATTCTTGATAAGAATTTTAGTCTGCCCGATACCATGCGCAGTGAGATGCGGAGGCAGTTTGGGATCTTATACCCGGGTGATGGAAAAAAGACAATAATAAAGATACTGCATGATATAGGCTCTCCAGCTAATATTATTACTATTGGAGACATCTCAACATTTAATGTACTACAGTGTAGTACTATACCTGATATATCCATAATTGATGAAAAAACACACCGAAAACCAGCTGATAGTAATATCATCAAAGGCATCAGGCATTTTACCTTCAAAATGATGTATGTGAACAACCCGTCAGGCTGTGTAACATCAGAACTGGTACAGGCAATATCACAGGCTATTTCTATCAATGAACCCGTACAGATCATGGTTAACGGTGAGGAAGACCTGGCCGCACTGCCTGCAATAGTACTTGCCCCCATATCATCAGTAGTGATATATGGTCTACCGGACGAGGGAGCTGTTGTTGTGACTGTCACACATGATATCAAAGATATGATCTGCGATATGATGGAACGGATGAAATGCGAATAATATAAAGAGAAGAAAGATGCTTATGACAGAAAAGTACATATTACATGATAGGATTTAAAGAATACAAATTTCTAAGGAAAAAAATATGGAGGATTCAATTTGGATATCGAGATTATAAAAGAAAAGGAAAACCCTCTGCTTGATAGAAAAGAGATCAATTTTACTATATCACATACGGGACCTACTCCTTCAAGAGATGAAATAAAAAAAAATTTTGTTGCACGGTATAATTCCCAACATGAATTAGTGATCGTTGATAAGCTATCATCTGAATATGGGACCCAGCAGACCGCCGGATATGTAAAGATTTATTCAGATACACAAAGAGTTTCGGAGATTGAAAATAGGTATATCATAGAACGAAATAAAGCCAAACCTATCGAAAAGGCCCAGAAAGAAAAAGTTGAAGATAAGACCGAACCCAAAGCAGAGAACGAAGCTGAGGAATAAATAAATGGAGTAGTTATTATGCCAGTACATAATTATTATAAAGTTACGGATAGCTCTATAACAAGAGTAAGACAGACATGTCCCAGATGTGGAGAGGGATATTTCCTTGCCGAACATAAGAATAGATTAACTTGCGGCAAGTGTAGCTATACTGAATTTAAAAAATAAGGATATATAATCAAGTGTTCCAGTTGAAAAAAGGGGGCTCTTTTTATATATTTCGCAACCGTTTTTTTATTTCATTTGCACCATATCGTAGAGTAATAATGCGGCTGCGTCCTCTGATTCCTTTTCCTGTGAATTTGGTATCTATAAGTTTCAAGGCAGATAGTTTTTCAAGTGTCTCATAGAATCTGGTATAACCAAGCCCTGATTTTCTATGAAAAAATTTATAGAGTTCACCGGAATTAATCTCAGTGTGATTGGATACCAAACCGAGAAGTATTTTTTCTTCAACTCTAAGTGATTTCAGTATGTAAGTAAGGTGTACAAGTCGTGATGTTGTATATGCACCATCAACATCTTCGATACTTATTTTCCTTCTACTTTTTCTTTCAGCATTTAAAGCAGAGCGTTTAAGCAGATCGATACCTACTCTCAGATCACCTGGTATTGTAGTATATTCCACAACCTTATTCAGGATATCAGGACTAACCACATCCGGATAAAATCCAAGATTAATCCTGTTCTTCAGGATATCACGTATTTCATCAGCATTATATCTTGGAAATATGATCTCCTCCGGAAGATAGACAGACTCTATCTTAGGATCAAAATGAAAATCATCACCGGTATCACTGCGTATAGATAGTACACCGATGCGAGCCCCTGGATTAGTCTCATGTGCCCTGAGTAGTGAATATAATACTTTTTCATCCTCTTTTTCATGGAACAGATAGTTAATGTCATCCAGAGCTACTATTAATATTTGTTCATTGTCTGCCAATTCCTGTGTTATATGGTCATAGATCTTCTTGAATGATGCACCCGAGGATGGAGGCGTTATATCAAACAATTTTTTATATATCCGGGAGAATACGTTAAAACGTGTAGGATTTGCCTGACAGTTTACATAGACTGGTATCACCTTAGATGTGATTTTTTCAATTTCTGTGAACAGTTTATTCACAGCTGTGGTCTTACCTGTGCCCGGAGGACCAATACATAGTATATTTAATGGTCTTCCCCCACGCATAGCTGGCCGTACACAGTACATAAGGGTCTCCATTTGTGATTTACGATGCCCGAAATATTCTGGAATGTGATCAAGTTCGAATAGGTTAGGATCTCTGAAAAGAGTTTCTTCCCACATTAGTAAGTCTTTGTTCATATTATACACAATCTAATAGAAATAATATTTATTAGTATTATTTAAGTTCGTCTTTAATAAATTGAATCCGTGTAAATTCGTATCTTAG